>JAQUUM010000010.1 GCA_028693885.1 Bacilli bacterium | reverse complement strand
ATAAAGCTCTAGCTATACAAATTCGTTGTTTTTGTCCACCCGACAGATTAACTCCGCCTTGACCTAAACGTGTTTCATACCCATCAGTAAAACTCATAATAAAATCATGAGCTTGAACTATTTTGCATACATCGAGAATTTCATCTTTAGTAGCATTTTTGTTCCCCCAAAGCAAATTTTCCTTAATCGTTCCACTAAATAAAATATTTTTTTGAAGAACGATTGCAACCTCTTTTCTTAGATTGTTCAAAGAGTACTCTTTTATACTTGATTTACCTACAATTAATTCACCTTCAGATACATCATAAAGACGTGGTATCAGTTGTACAAGTGTAGTTTTTGCAGAACCAGTACTTCCTAATATCCCTATGACTTCTCCAGATTCAATCTTTATATTAATATTTTTTAAGACATAGTTGTCATTATCCTTTGAATAAGAAAAACATACATTTCTATATTCAATTGAACCATCTTTTAATACTCTATCCTTATCTAAGCCATCTTTAATCTCAGAATCTTCTTTTAAAACCTCAGCAACTCTGCTTGAGGCTGCTTTTGAAATAATGATTTGAATAAAAGTCATAGAAAGCATCATTAAACTCATCAAAACAAGCGTAATATACGTTATAAAACTCATTAGTTCTCCAGTTTTCATTAAGTCACTTATAATAAGTTTAGCACCAAACCAAGAAATTGCAATTATTCCAATATACATAGTAAACTGCATAATCGGATTTGTAAGTATTACAATCTTTTCTGCCTTAATTGAAGTTTCTTTCAACTCACTTACTGAATCTTTAAACTTATTAATTTCGTATTCTTCTCTTACAAAAGACTTAACTACTCTAATACCAATTAAGTTTTCTTGAACTGAATTATTTAATCTATCGTATTTATATAACATCTTTCTAAAATATGGATGCGCTTTAATAAATATAAAATATAAAAGAAATGCTAAAAAAGGAATAGCTATAATAAAAACACTAGCTAGTTTAGAATTAATTATAAAAGCCATAATTGTAGCTGATATTAGCATAATAGGTGCTCTTACTAGCATTCTTAAAGACATCATAAATGCATTTTGAATCATATTAACATCAGTAGTCATTCGGGTTACTAAAGATGATGTTGGATATTTATCAGAATTTGAAAAAGAAAAATCTTGAATCTTATAGAATATTCCTTTTCTTATTTCTTTTGCAAAACCAGTTGCAGCAATCGCTCCATATTTTCCGCCTAATGCTCCACAGATCAATGCAATAACAGCAAATAAAATCAACAATGCACCTAAACTAATTACATAACTCAAATCACCTTGTTCAACACCTATTTTTATCCCTTCATCAATTATTAAAGCCATTATAAATGGTATCGCAACTTCAAAAATAACTTCAAAAATCATTAAGATTGGTGTAATAATTGCATATTTCTTATACTTTCCAATAAATGGTATTAAGTCTTTGAACATTTTATTCCTCCATATTAATATTCATTGTTTTTATAATGTTTTCAACCTTTAAATCAAATTCTCCATCTTCTAAAACATTTTTCATTATTTTATCAAGAAAAAAATTAAATTTATTTATTTCATCTTTGCTAAATCCATTAAACATTTTGTCATCTATTTTTTTAATCTCTTTATGAATTTTCTCTAGACTTGCTATACCTTTATCAGTTATAAAAAGCTTTTTACAACGCAAATTTTTTTCATCTATTTTTTTACATAGCAAACCATTTTTTTCCATTCTTTTAGTAGAAAGGGCAATACTCGCAGCTGAAACTCCTAATTTATCAGCTATTTCTATTTGAGTAGATCCATTATTTTTATTTAGTATTTCAAGTATTGGGTGCTGTCCATAATATAAATTCGTTTCCTTAAATATATTATTTATCATCACCTTTTTCATTAAAATTATCTTCCCTAAACTAGAACTGATTTTTTCAAACATATAGCCTCCTTTAGATAAACGCTTAACAATTAAACGACTAATATATTATATATTTCCATTGTAGTTAAGTCAATAAAAAAAAAGACTAAAGTCTTTTTTTTAATGATTATGGCTATCGCAAATCTTATTTGTGTAAACTAGTTCTTTCTTTAGGAATTTATTTATTACCTCTTCTACGTCTCCAACAACACCTGTTATTACTTCTATATCGTTATCTATAAAAAGTTGGACTGCACCTCCACCCATTCCACCTGCTATAATTAAATTTATGCCTTTTTCTTTTAAAAATAAAGGTAGAAAACCTGGTTTATGACCAGGATTTGCAACCTTTTCTCTACTTATAATTTTGTTGTTCTCAATATAAAAAAAACAAAAATTTTCACAATGACCAAAATGTTCAGATACTATATTATTTTCAACCGCTACTGCTATTTTCATATATTTTCTCCTATATTTAAAATCAAATCATCTAAATATTCTTCTTCTATATTTTCTATCATTCCTTGATCACAAAGCTTTGAAATTTTAGAATCTATTGGCATTTTTTCAATTATATCAATTTCATAACTTTTCGCAATTTCTTCTATCTTGCTTTCTCCAAATATATTATGCTTTTCTAAACAATTAGGGCATTCGAAAAAAGACATATTCTCAACTATTCCTATAATAGGTATTTTCATCATATTAGCCATTTTTGTAGCTTTTGCAACAATCATATTAACTAATTCCTGAGGTGAAGTAACTATAACTATTCCATCAACCTTAATAGATTGAAAAACAGTTAAAGGTACATCCCCTGTCCCGGGCGGCATATCTATAAACATTATATCAATGTTTTCCCAAATAACATCTGTCCAAAATTGTTTTACAGCACCAGCTATTAATGGCCCCCTCCAAACAACTGGATCTGTTTCATTTTCTAACAAGAAATTAACAGACATAACACTTATACCCGTTTTGGTTTTTATAGGATATAATCCATCTTTAGTTCCTAAAGCTTTTTCTTTTAAGCCAAATGCTTTTGGAATCGATGGCCCTGTAATATCAGCATCCAAAATCGCTGTTTTAAAACCCCTTTTACATGCATAAACAGCTAATAGCGAAGTAACTAGTGATTTACCTACTCCTCCTTTACCACTAACTATACCGATAACTTTTTTAATTTTACTAAGATTATGGGGTTTTTCCGAAAAATCATTTTTTTCTTTCCTATCATCACAATCTTCAGAACAGCTTGAACAATCATTATTACATTTGTCACTCATTTTTTACCTCTATTTCTATTACACTACCTGTAGAAATGTAATTTATTTTTTCTTTCATTTTATCTTTTAATTTTTTGTAAGCTAACAATCCTGTACAATGGCCTGTATAATACGTTGCATTAGTTTTTATTAAGTAATTGGCTAAAGTAATTATATTACTATCCGATTCATACTCGTTATTAGATTTATTGTATAAGTGGAATCCACCAACTACTACATTAGGATAAAAACCAAACTTCTTATAAAAACCTTCAACTATATTTATAATCCCTCTATGAGAACATCCCGAAAATAATATATATTTATCATTTTCTCTTATGACTAAATATTGCTCATGTTTGAAGGTATCATTTATATAACAATTATCAACCAACTCAAATAAATTTTTATTTGTACTAGGGAACATATCTTTAATTTCTACATCGCAAAACGAGCTAAAGCCGTTATAAATTTCATAATCATTTTTAGATAATACTATTCTTTCATTATTAATTAATTCTTTTTTTAAACCAATATAATGTTTTATTCCATTTCTATTAGAATAAAAATCGTTAAACGAATTTGAGTTTAAATACACTTTTGCTTTGCTATTATTTTTTAAAAAACTATCTAATCCACCACCATGATCATAGTGTCCATGAGATATATAAACAAAATCTACATTTCCAATATCTTTTTTTAAGTATTTTGCATTATGCAAAAAACTTTCTCCCTGGCCTAAATCAAACAATATTTTTTTACCATTAGCCTCTATATAGAAACTTAAGCCATGTTCTTCATATAAAGCAGCTTCAATTTTAGTATTTTCAATTAAAGTAGTTATTTTCATTTTAAATTCCTACATTCTTAATTAAAATTTCAAACATATTTTTAGTAGCTATACTTGCTTTGCCATCAAAATCAATAAAACTTTTCCCCATATTCAAATATTCAATCACTTTAGAATCAAAAGGAATTTCTCCAACAACAAAAATATTTTCTTCATTACAATATTCTTTAATTCTATTAGTTATTTCTTCATTCTCATCATATCTATTAATACAAACCATTATTTTCGTATTAAAACTTTTTGAAACTTTAACTATTCTTTTTAAATCGGATATCCCTGAAATAGAAGGCTCAGTAACTAATAATGCATAATCAACACCACTCAACGAAGCTATTACAGGGCAACCTATACCAGGAGAACCATCAATTATACAAGCAATTTCCTTTTCTGAAACATTATCAAATAACTGTTTTTTGACCTTTGTTACAAGCATACCTGTAGTTCCACTTCCCATTTTTAAAGTTGCAGTGGAAAAAACAACTTCATTTTTATACAATCTTAAATACCCATTAACATATTGGTTCATGCTTATTGCTTGGGCCGGACAAACATATTCACAAACTCCACAACCTTCACAATCATGCAATAAAATACTATACCTTTTATCATATTTAATAGCGTCAAATCTACACTTTTCTAAACATAAGCCACATAAAATGCATTTTTCCTGATTTATTACTGCTTTTTTTAACCCAAAATAATTACTTTCTTCATAATCAGTGAAATCATTAAATAGTAAATGTAAATTAGGAGCATCTACATCGCAATCAGCAAATGCGTTTATATTATATAATTTAATTAAAGCACTAGATATAGTTGTTTTACCGGTCCCGCCTTTTCCGCTTAATACTAATATTTTTTTCATTATATAAACCTCTTAATTTCTTCGAAAATGTCTGTAAATAAAGATTTATATTCTGGAAACATTCGAGATACTATCAATCCACTTGAATTCATTTCAACAATAAGTTTATCATATTTTATCTTTTTAATAATTTTAATATTTTTTTCATAGAAATATTTAATATTATTTTCACTTTCTTCTGAATATTTATTAATAACTACTCCAAAAGGTTTATTAAAAAGCTTAACTAACTCTAAAACCATTTTAAAATTATGAAGTCCAAAAATCGTGGGTTCTACAACAAACAAACAATAATCTGCATCTTTTATTGTTTCCATAACTAAACAAGAACTACCTGGAGGACAATCAACAACAATATTTTTAACAGGTAACTCATATTTAAAAAGTTGTTTTATAATAGGTACCCCTGTGGCTTCACCTATATTCAATTTCCCACTAACAACAAAAACATCACTACTTTTACCTACATAAATGTTTCCAATTTCTTTGTTTATCTCGGTTAAAGCTTTTTTATCACAAACCAGAACACATCCTCCACAAGAATGACACAATTTATCAAAAATTAATAGTTTATTAGGTAAATAAGTCAAAGCATTAAACTTACAAAAATCTACACATTTCTGACATCCGTTACACAAAGTCATATCTACTTTTGGTATTTTAACAAATACTTCTTGTTTTTCTATATTTTTAGACTTGAAGAATAAATCTCCGTTAGGTTCTTCAACATCACAATCAATATAAGCTGCATTATCAATAATACTAGCTAAATTTACTGATATAAAAGTTTTACCAGTCCCACCTTTGCCACTTAAAACAGCAATTTTTTTAACTGCGTTTTCCATGAAAGCCTTGATGTATTTCAATTAACTTTTCTAAACTGCTTTTTTTATAAGCGGTTAAATTGTCTTCTAAAGACCCTTTTATAGCTTTTAAGATTTCTACATTAGCTGCACGTAATACATTAGCTGCGTTTTCTCCACAACTTTTAGTAATTAAAACTTCCACTTTATTATTTATTAAAATTTGAGAACTCATAATACCAGCTCCACCAGGTTGATCAACTGCTGGGTTTTTTAAAAAACTACCTTCGCCTTTATTAGAATCCAAAACATAATAATAAGGGGCTCTACCAAATGAAACACATACATCTTCTTTTAAATTTTTTTCTGATACTGGAATCGCAATAATCATAATCTACCTCCTAGATATTGAAATTATACACCAGTTTATGACATATGTCAACTATTAAATATCATACTTGGTAATTATTTGAGTAGGTGTTAATCTCATTAATCTAAGCACCGGAAACAAACCAGCTAAAATATTTACTAGAAAAATGAATAGAATCGTTATCAAAGCCACATACCAAGGATAAGTGATTAAAGTGCTAAACACAACATTTCGACTAACATTCCAAATAGTTAATGATATAAACAAAAAACCAATTAAAGAACTAACTGAAGTAATTAAAACTATCTCAGAAAAGAATATTTTATACATATCTCTTTTTTTTGCACCTATTGCTCTATAAGTACCTATTTGATTAATTCGTAACATTACACTAGACCTCATCAAAAAATATAGAATTACACTTGATGCTGATAGCATAAATACTAATGTAGTTAACGATACCGATACATCTAAAGCTCTAGATTCGTTAAAAGTATTTATATCGTCTTCATAGGGTAAGGAAAAAGTAATTCCTTCTTCTAATAATTTTTGCTCTGCAATTTTCACATTAGGTGCATAAAAATTAATCCCTATTTTGTTATTAGGACTTTGCCTATTCAAAATAGAATTAATATAAATTTTTTCAACATTCGCATCATTAACTATATAATCCAAGTTCTCTGCTTCTGATTCATATAAAAAATGGCCTTTGACAATATAATCTTCACCTTGAAATGTATAAGTCGAATTAACAGGATGACTTAAAACATGTGTTTCAGATAGATAAATTTCATTATCAGCTAGTTCTATTTCAGGTAACCTCAAACTATTACTGGTAACTAAGATTTCCTCATCAGCAAACAATTCTGTAACGTATAATAATTCTTTGTCTATGAAAACTACAGGACCTCCACAATCTGATATGCCTGAAATTACAACTGGAAATTGAAAATAAAGTCCATCATCTGTTAAAAAAACAGATGAAGATAAATAATCTAAAGATATATTTTGGCCTATTAAATCAGTATAATCAACTAATCCAGTATTAGATAAATCACCTTTTTCCATCATTACATCTAAAATCCATTTATCAATTACTATACCTTTATAATCAGTTGGCATAGAACCATATTTTATATCATTTGGATTTATATTATCTAAAAATACAATATTACCAAATTCCATACCATCATTAGTTAGTT
The DNA here is from genome assembly GCA_028693885.1 of Bacilli bacterium. GTDB lineage: Bacteria > Bacillota_I > Bacilli_A > ML615J-28 > CAG-698 > JAQUUM01. The sequence continues at coordinate 9,202 of JAQUUM010000010.1, read as the reverse complement.
TTGAAATTTTATGCTCAGTTTGAGAAAAGAAATCTAGTTTTATTCCATCAAAATAATTACTTGGGTTACACAATCCATCAATATAACCACTTATTCCTAATTCGGATTTAATTAACATCAATTTTTGATAATCAACATCTATGTCTTTAGAATCAATTGAAATTATATTTTTATCATTATATACATAATCTTTTTTATCAACTATATACAAAGAAGAGAAATTAATAACTGATATAACAACAAATATAGCAATTAAAGCAAATGCAAATAAAAACATTTTTTGTTTTCTAGAAAAAGAAAGCAAATGTTGAAAACCCATTTTAAATGCTTCTTTAAATTTAATCGCCGACTTTAGACTATTCTCAGGAAGTTTTTCTAAATGATAATCAAATTCATCAAAATCTTCAATTTTAATAGTTGGCTTTTTTTGATCTAAAATTTTAATTTCATTTCCTGAATCAATAAACTTAATTTTAGCCTTTTCACTGTCAGCACTAATATAAATTACATCTTTTTCATATATTATTTTAATTTTGGTAGATTTTGGTTTATCTTTAAAGAAATATTCAATATTTAAATTTTCTTTTAATACTTCATCTTTATTATATTCTTTCAAGTAAAGATTTCTATCTTCAGAAAATTCAAAACTATCAGAACTTTTGTTTGAATAATCTTCAACTATTTTTCCATCAGCTAACTTAATAATTCTGTCTGAATAAAAATTAGCTAGTCTTGGTTCATGTGTTACTAAAACAACTAAGCATTCTCTAGATATTTTACGTAAAATATTCATGATTTGAGTAGTATTGCTTTCGTCTAAATTTCCTGTAGGTTCATCCGCAATTATAACCTTAGGGCTTTTAACAAGCGCCCTAGCGATTGCTACTCTTTGCATTTGTCCACCTGAAAGTTGTGAAGCTCTTCTTTTTTTAAACCTTTCCATCTTCACTGCTTTTAAAGCATATTCAATTCTTTCTTCTATTTTATCATTTGGAACGTTTAACATTTTCAATACTAACTCTAAATTACGATAAACGCTTAATTCAGGTAATAATAAATAGTTTTGAAAAATGTAACCTATTTTTTTAGTTCTAATATCATCCCATTTATTAAAATTATATTTTTTCATCTCTATTTGACCAACAATAATTTTACCCGATTTGACTTTATCCAATCCACTTATTGCATTTAATAATGTTGTTTTCCCACAACCTGAAGGCCCAAGCAAACTAACAAAGCCAGTATCAGGAAAATCTAGGCTAACATCATTAATTACATGTATCTCATTAGACTTACCAGCATTATAATATTTATTTAAATTAATTGTTTTTATCATATTACTCTACCCTCATATTACTTAAAATTGAATTTTTAATTAATAATTTATTATACCTTCTAACTATTAAAATACAGATTAATGTATTTATTAGTAATAGAAAAATAAAATGATACCACTTATAATACGTTAAACTATAAAATAAAAAACCACTAGAGTTTACATTTGATTTTAATAAAACAAAATAAAGCGGAATTAACAACACAAAAGATACTAAAAATGCAAAATATAATTCTACAAAGTTCATAACTCTAATACTGTTTTGATCAATTCCGATTGATTTTAAAATCGCATAATCTTTTTTCTTAAATAATAAGAAATATTTTAATATTAAAAATGCAACAAAATAAATTACAAAAATACCAAATATTGTAGATAAAGTTGAAAAAGCATTTGATAAAACTACAAATAACGCTGCCATATTACTAAAAGGGTCACTAATGCTTGTATATGGAGAAAAAGCATAATATCCATTTTTAAGCAAAACCTTAATCACAGCATTAATATCTTCAAAATTTGCTTCTACTGTATGTTGATAGTATATTACACTTTCTGAAGTATCAATTGAAACCAATCCTGAATACCTAAACGGCGAAAAAAATACTTCTATTGTATTTTCACTATTTTCGGTTTCTTGCTTAGTGTTAATATAGTCTAATAACTCAGACGAAACATAGATTACATCTATATTTACAGATTCATTTATGAAACCTACGATTTTTACATCAATATGCTCTTGGCCACTATTTGTAGTTAATTTCATACTAATATCTTTATTCAGTTGATAAAGGTATTTATAACCACTATATAATGATGACTTAATAACAATTTCATTTATTCCATTTGGTAAAACTCCATACTCCAAATCAGTAGTTTTTAAGTATTCATTAGGATACGGATACCCATCAAAATAATAATATTCATCACCTGAGGAAAAAGAAATATTAGTATTACAATCCAAAGCTAAGTCTTGTTTTATTACTCTATCAACCTTAGAAATTGAATTGATATATTCATAATCAGCATTAGTAAAAGCAGTTTTGTCTTTTTTTGATACAATAATTCTTTCCTTATAGTTATTATTGACTGAACTGAACATAGATAAATATGCACCAGAGTTGTCTTGCGACATCAAATGTTCTCCATAAAGATTAAATATAAACAAAGTAACTATTAATGTGACAATTAAAAGAAACAAAGTTCTAACTGGCTGACTCTTCAAATTTAATAAACCAAATAAAATCGATTTTTTTATAACTGTATTTTGGTTTTCATTTACAGTAATTTTATCCATTTTTGTAACATCTTTTAATTCAATATCTTCAACAACTTCGCCATCATATAGCCTTATTTTTCTAGAAACAAAATCCTTTGTTTGCTCAAAATTATGTGTTACTATAATGACTAGTTTGTCTTTTGATACTTCGTTTAATAACTTAATTATTTCACTACCACTTTCGCTATCTAAATTTCCTGTTGGCTCATCAGCGACTATAATAGGAACATCTTTTGCTAAAGCTCTAGCAATAGCCAATCTTTGTTTTTGTCCGCCTGATAACTTAATCGCTTTATGTTTTAAATGCGAAGTTAAGCCAACCCTTTCAATTATTTCCTTAGCCCTAATTCTTCTAAGCTTTTTATTAATTCCTTGAACTATCAACGCTGCTAAAACATTTTCATAAACAGTATAACTGTCTATCAAATTGTTATTTTGAAATATGAAACCAATATAATTTCTACGATAATTTTCCCATTCACTTTCAATAAAATGTGAAGTTTCTTCACCGTTAATATACATTTCACCTTCTTCGTATGTATCATTCCCCGAAATTACATTTAATAATGTTGATTTACCACTACCGCTTTCTCCAGTAATAGCAACAAACTCTCCAACATTTAACTCTAAATTAATTTTTCTAAGTCCTAATGCTACAGTCCCTTCACTATGGTAATACTTAGAAATATTATTTAATTTAATCATTCTATCACCCCAATCTTTTAAATTATAACATTATATATTTTTCTTAACAATATTTTTTTTATTTACTAATTTAAGAACAAAAAAAAATATAGATTTATAATTTTTTCTTTGACAATACTACAAAAAATGTTATAATATTTTAGGCTGGCTCCATAGCCAAGTGGCTAAGGCAAGGGTCTGCAACACCCTGACCGTTGGTTCAAATCCGACTGGAGCCTCCAATTTTAAAAAAACAGGCTATTAAATTAGCCTGTTTTTATTACGTTTCATATAATTTTGTATATCTATTGGTTCCTTCATAATATCAACACTTAAATTAATAGGAGCACCATCCGTAATCAGAATATCATCTTCTATTCTAATACCGATGTTTTCTTCCTCAATATATAGCCCTGGTTCAATTGTTATTACATGGCCAGGTTGCAGCGGCATATCTCTAAAACCTACATCATGCGTATCTAATCCTAAAAAATGACTAACACTATGCCAATAATACTTTTTAATATCTTCATCTTTAGTAATTAATTTCAATCGATAACAAGCTTTTATTAAAAGGTCTGTAGCATAATTATTTAATTCAGTAAGAGTAGTTCCTTTTATAGCTGATGCAATACACATATTATTAACTAAAAGAACCTCTTCATAGACGTCTCGCTGTCTCTTAGAAAACTTACCTGAGATTGGAAAAGTACGCGTTATATCACTGCAATAATAGTTGGTTTGGCACCCAACATCTACTAAAACTAAATCCTTTTTATTTAATATTTCATTTCTTTTTGAATAATGCAACACTGTAGCATTTTTACCCCCTGCTACTACTGTTGGGAAAGCAACTTTTTTATCGCCATTATACTTAAGTGCAAAAGCAAAAAAACTTGCTAATTGGTATTCATACATATCTTTTCTACAGTTAGCCATCATAAATTCAATACCATTTCTAGTATGTTCGACGCTTTCTTTAATATGCTCAATTTCATCTGAAGCTTTTACCATTCTAATATGTTGAAATATCGGAGTACAATCTTTTATTTCAATATCTGAATCTTTATGTTTTAATACAAATTCTCTTTGAAAATCATAAGCCATGGTTGTATACCCTGGTTTTTTCTTTTCCTTAAAATCAAGATAAATTGTTTTTACATCATTGATTCCTAAATAATCTTCAATAAAAGTTTCAAACTCCTCAAAAAAGTGAACTTCGTTTATCCAAGAGATTTTACTGGCTTCCGCCTTTGTAAGCTTAGCACCTTCCCATTTAACCATAATTTCATCATTTTTTTCAATAAATAATTTTTCGATAATTTCTTTTTCTTTTTTTATCAAAACAAAAGCAACATTTGATTGATTTATTGCAGTCATATAATAAAAGTTTTTATCAGCTTCAAATGGAAAATATTGATCACCCGATCTAACTATATCCGTTCCTGAAAAAAGGATTGTCAAAGAATTGGGAACGATTTTTTCTATATAATTTACTCTTTTATCTAAAGGATTCATATTACACCGACTTTACTATTGCTAAAACAGCTTCTTTAATTTTAGCAATTTTTTTAATAGCTTCTTCCTTAGAAGAATCTTTTGTACCAACATAAATTTTCATTTTAGGTTCAGTTCCACTTGGACGCAAAACAAACCAACTACCATCATTTAAAAGATATTTTAATACGTTAGATTTTGGTAAAGATATATTAGTAACTTCACCATTTTTAAATCTTTTTTGTTCTAAATAATCCTCTTTTGCTAGCACAGCAAGTCCTTGAATATGTTTTAACTCCATTTTTCTAAAATGATTAAGTATTTCATCAATTTTATCAGCGCCTTCTTTTCCTTCAAGAGCTATATTAACTAAATCTTCTACATAGTAACCAAATTTATTAAAAATCTCTTCTAGTACCTGAATTAAATTTTTCCCGCTATTTTTATAAAAACATGCCATTTCAGAACATAATAGCAACGCTTGTAATGAATCTTTATCTCTAACAAAATCTTTTACTACATATCCATATGATTCTTCATAGCCAAAGAAAAACTCTTTAGATGAATTTTCAAGCAATTTAGCTTGTTCTCCAATAAACTTAAATCCAGTTAGAGTGGAGATTACTTCTAATCCTTTAGACTTTGCAATATCTGCTCCTAATGAAGATGTAACAATAGTATTAAAGACAACACCTTGTTTTGGTAAAGGTTTATTATTTGTTAGATAATAAAGTAGTAATGCACCTGTTTGGTTGCCTGTTAACAATTGATATTTTCCTTCATTATTAACAGCTAGTCCAACTCTATCAGCATCTGGATCAGTAGCTATAACTAAATCTGCATTTTCCTTTTCAGCTAATTTAATACCGTAATCAAATGCACTCATGACCTCAGGATTTGGAGATTTTACGGTTGTAAAATTAGGATCTGGGACCATTTGCTCTTCAACACAAAATACATTATACCCTGTTTCATTTAACAACTTCTTTCCTAAATATGCAGCAGTACCATGAAGAGGAGTAAAAACCACTTTAAAGTCTTCTTTATTTTGTTTAGGATATACAGCAATTGACTTTACAGCTTCAAGATATTTTTTATCAATCAAATCATCAAGATATTCAACCATATTTTGACTAACTAATTCATTTTCATTTTCAACAAATATTTCAAAAGCATCCGGTGCATTTGAAATTTCTTCTATAACTTGATCGGCCAGATCAGGAACAAGTTGACAACCATCACTATCATATATTTTATAACCATTATAATTAGCAGGATTATGAGAAGCTGTAACTACTATTCCTCCTGTTGCTTTTAAATATCTAACAGCAAATGACAATTCCGGAGTAGGAGTGATTTTATTGAATAAGTACGCTTTGATTCCTAAAGTGCCCATTACTTTAGCTGATTCTAAAGCAAATTCCTTAGATTTATGTCTAGAATCATAAGCTATTACAACAGAAGGATTTTTAACTTTCAAACTAAGTATAAATTTTGCATAGCCATAATTTGCTTTTCTTAGTGTATAAATATTCATTCTATTAGTACCAGCACCAATTATACCACGCATGCCTCCTGTGCCAAAACCTAAGTCAGTGTAAAAAGCATCCTCTAACTCTTTTTCATTCATATTAGACAATTCTTCTCTTAATTCTTCTAATAAACCCGAAAAATTTTTCCATTTTTCAACATTTGAAATATACATATTTCCTCCTAATTAATAATTTTTACAATTTCAGTCTCCACTAAAATTTTTATTTTCACATTTTTTTCTCTTTTATTAATTTCTTTTATTATAAAATCTCTTAATTTTTCTTTTGATTCTTTATAATTAAAAGGTATTACTAAATCAAAAATAATTATTTCTTTATTTTTTTCTCTTACAATTCTAAAATCATGCATTTTAAAATTCTTATCATAACTATAAACTATCTCTTTAACAACATCATAATAATAATTTCTTTTTTCACAATCTAAATCTACAGGATCAATGTGTATCACAATATTTACATTCAAATCATTTTTTATAGATTCTTCAATTTTATCTATAATTAAATGGCTTTTTTCTACTGTCATTAAGTTGTTAACCTCTACATGAACGCTTGCATAATATTTTAAAGGCCCATAACTATGAATTATTAAATCATGCATTCCTAAAACTTCATCAACTTTTAAAATTTTATCTTTGATTTTTTTAACTAACTCTTTATCAGGAACTTCACCAACCAATAATGAAGTGGTTTCTTTAACTAGTTTAGTACCACTAAAGAATATAAAACAAGCAACAACTAAACCAACATATCCATCAACATTAAATCCTGAGAATTTATTTAACAAAAAACTGATTAAGATGATAGATGTGATTATAAAATCGTTCATACTATCTATCGCATTTGCTTTTAAAGTTTTAGATTTAATTATCTTACTATTTTGATAATAAAACCAAGCTTGCCAAATTTTAATCAAAATTGATAAACTTAGTACTATAGTCACATATTTGTTAAAAACCAATTCTTTCGGTGTAATAATTTTTTCAAAAGAAGTTTTAAACAAGAAAATTCCAACAACTAAGATGATAATTGAAATAATTAGACCAGTGACATACTCAAGTCTATCATGCCCAAAAGGATGTTCATCATCCGCGGGCTTACTAGCTAACTTAAACCCCAGCAAAGTCACTATCGAAGTTGCTGCATCAGATAAATTATTTATAGCATCCGCAATTATTGCAATACTAAATGATAAAATACCTATTATTATTTTTATACTAAAAAGAAACAAATTGCTTATTATGCCAACAATACCACTTAACACGCCGTATGACAAACGCACTTTTGGATTTTCTATATTTTTATAATCTTTGATAAATAATTTTGGTAATAAATTTTTCATTTTTCCTCCGAATCAATAAAAATGCCTTAAAAAAGGCATTATTTTTTTTCGATTATCTCAACAATATCACCAATAGTTTTAATTTTTTGAACTGTATCATCACTTATTGAAATATTAAATTCCTCTTCTAAAGCCATTATTAATTGTATTGAGTCAATTGAATCGGCTTTTAAATCCTCGATTAATCTAGTTTCCATTGAAATATTTTTTTCATCAACTTTTAGTTCTTCAGCTATTATCTTTCTTACTTTATCTAAAACCATTTTACCCTCCTATTTATATATATTATTATAATTCTTTTTATTAAACAAGTCAATATTATTAGTTTTCTTATATTTAATTGATAAAAGACTGATAAATAGCATCAAGCAAAGTACCCGTTTGGTCTCCACCATAATGCCAAAACATAATTCCACCTAAACTATCTAATTTTACATAATCACACTTATATGATATTGAAATAGGATCATCATAAGATATAAATATATTTCCATCATAATACCATGAGGCTTTTGCATTTTCATCAAAATATATATAATTAGAATTTTCTGAAATTGATATATACGTATTATAAATAGTGGTATAATCCATCGAGTTACTTAATCCAGAAGTAGTATTTTTACCAATTCCGTCTGTTGTATCAACAACATACCCATAATGGCCATAAAAAGCTGCTCCTATTACCAACTTGTTTGCCGGTACTCCTGCTGCTTTGTATGAATCAACACAAGATTTTATATACCCTTCATTATATATAGAAGCATATAAACTAGTATGATGTTTAGAAACTTCCGATGTTGAATAATCTATCAAGTCATATGTCATCAAATGTACATAATCTAAATACTGATGAATACTATCAACTTCATAATATCTCATACCATAAGCTGTACCTGGAACAGCTATTGACAAAATATAGTTTTCATTTACCAAATCAAGTGCCACTCTTAATTCTTGCAAAAATAGCGTAAAATTTTGTTTATCCTCAGGTCTTCCTGTAATTGTACCACCAGCAGTTGTTGTTGGATATTCCCAATCTAAATCAACACCAGCAAACTTATATGTCCCCAAGGTATTAACAATAGAATCAATTAACTTTTTTCGACTTACCGATGTAAGAACAGCATCTGAAAAACCATCAGCTCCCCAACCACCAACAGATAAGCAAACATGAATTCCTTTGTTTCTTAAAGAAGTAACTTCAATTAGTTTTCCCATCAATGAACTTATATTTAAAACACCATTTGAAATAGATGCAAAAGAAAAGTTAACAATATCTATTTTATCACAATCCTCATCATTTATTTTCTTATATGTAGATGTATATAAATAAGCTGCAGTGATATTCTTTCCACTTAAATTTTTTAGTTCAAGTGCTTTAACAACTATTTCCTTAGTATAAACATAATCTATTTCATAACATTTTAAATTAGCAGTTATTGTTACACTAACATCTTCACTCTGACGGTTAATAATCCCCGTCCTTGTTAAAACAACTGAATTAGAAGAAAGCCAAA
>JAQUUM010000146.1 GCA_028693885.1 Bacilli bacterium | reverse complement strand
TTAATTTTTTAATATCTAAATAAAAAATCCTTAAAATTATCTAGAACAAATCTTTTAGCATCACGTGCTTGTTTTGACCAAGGCACTATCATATCAAATGCATGATAGCATCCTGGGTATATTTTAAAAGCAACTGGTATATTTTCTTTTTTTAATTCTTCAACATAATTAATTACTTCATCTCTAAAAGCTTCAATACTTCCAACAAAAGTAATGGCTGGTGGTAGTTTAGCATAATTCGTTTCTCTTGCTGGGGCTGCGTATTTTGGTATGTCTTCCTTTGGAAGACCTCTTAAATATGTTTCCCAAGCTTTTTTATTAATTTTATGATTCCAAACAGGAGCATTATTATTAATCATTGATGAAGTATTCATTCTATCGTCAATCATTGGATATAATGGAATCTGACATTTTACTTTTATTTTACCTTCATCTCTAGCATATAAACAAACTGCAATAGCTAATCCTCCTCCTGCACTTTCCCCTCCTACTACTAAAGAATCTTTTGAGATTCCTAATTCTTTAGCATTTTCATGCATAAAGCATAATGTTTGGTAACAATCTTCTAATGCTTTAGGATAAGGAGCATATACAGCTAGAGTATATTTTGGAGATACAATTAAATAATCTTTTGATAGATGTTTAGCCATTGAGAGTTTAGTTGTTGCAGGACTTCCTGTAACATAGCCTCCACCATGGATCCATAAAATTCCAACTTTGTTTTTTTGATTTTTTGGTTTTATTATTAATACTTTTAAATTAGTATTATCTTCTCTTTTTAAATACTTATATTTCTTAGTATCCTTTTTAAAGTTTGTATCTAACTTTAGCTTTTTAGTTTTCATAGAAATAAGTTTTGTTAAAGGACGAGAAATAAATCCCATAAATCTTAACCCTTTAGCAACTCTTTTATCATCCATAGCGTTTATTCCTTTAATATGTTTACATATTTTTCATATATGTATGTTCTTTTTTTCTTTGATTCATCTGTTACTTTTAAAATACCTACTCTTACAAATTTTAAAATCGTTCTATTTACTTTGTAATAATCTATATTTGTTTTTTCACTTGTTTTAATAGCCGTTATGATTGGATTAAATTCTAAAAATTCTAAAAGCCAATAATTATTTTCCTTGATTAGTTTTTTATTTTCTTCTCTTAATAATACTAATTTTTCTACGCATTCTATAGCTTCAGTACATGTCTCAATTATTCCCATCAAGAAAAAATTAATCCATTGAATATAATCATCTTTAATTCTTACATTAGACATTCTTTCATAATATTCAATTTGGTTTTTCTTTAAGAAATATGATAAATATAAACAAGGATAATCTAATTTCTTTTTATCTAATAAATATAGAATTATTAAGATTCTTCCAATTCTTCCATTTCCATCTAAAAATGGATGAATTGTTTCAAATTGATAATGAATTAAAGCAACTTTAATTAATTCATCTAAATTAGAACTACTATTAATATATTTCTCTAAATCACTCATACATTCAAGCATATCAGCAGCAGTTGGAGGAATATACCTAGCATTCTTTAAAGTAGAGCCACTATGTCCTAACCAATTCTGAGTTTTTCTAAACTCTCCTGGATTTTTTTCACAACCTCTTGCACCTTGCATTAATTCATAATGAGCTTCTTTTATTAGTCTATTACAAAGAGGTAATTCGCTAGTTTTTTCAACTGCATAATTAATTGCTTTTATATAGTTTATGACTTCTTCTACATCAAGATTAATATTTTTAGTGTTTTCAGCATCTAAGATATCTTCAAGTGTTGCTTGTGTTCCTTCAATTTGACTACTATATAAAGCTTCTTTTCTAACATATGAAGCTATGAACTGTTTAAAATCTATAATCCTAGAAGCAACGCCATTTAATTTACCTAATTGATAATTAGCTTTAACTAAAAGATCAGTTGTATACTCATCAAAAGATTCAAATTTAACATCAAAAAGTGAAGTTGGATAAAATGATTTATATTCAAGTTTCCCTGATAAATTAGTTTTATAGATTCCAGCTTTCATATTCTTTTCCTCTTTTATACTAATATTATAATAAAAAAATGCAAATTAATCAAGGATTTTCTTAATTTAATTTGCACTTTCTATTCATTTTTGCAAATTAAATTGGCTTTTCTTGATTTAATTTGCACTTTATCTTATATCTTTAATCCAATTTTTTAATGTTTTTACACTTGCTAGATAACCTTTTGTTTCAATACTATATAGCATTGAATTATAAATTGCTTCTTCTGTTGCTTCAACTACTGCTTGGAATAAAAGATTTATGTATTTTTGTGATAAAACAGTTTGATTTAAAAATGCACTTTTTTCTGTAGCGCTAATGCTATTAGCAGTTGAGAAACCTACAAAGACATCACCACTGCCATGTCCTACATAAGAACCTGTTTTTCCAATAGCAATACTTGCTCTTTTAACAACTCGCCTTAAGCTATTATTATCAAGGCCTATATTAGTAGCTACTACTACAATAATAGAGCCTTTATCTTCTTCACCATTTGCTTGTTCTTTTTGGATTTGTTTACCAATTGGCTTTCCATTAACTATTAAATCTTTACTACTAGAATGACCAAAATTAGTATTTACTAATACTCCTAAAGTATATACTTTTCCATCAAGTTCAACTTCCCTTGAACTAGAACCAATCCCACCTTTTAATCCGTGGCAAACCATTCCGGTTCCTGCTCCAATACTGCCTTGGAAGTTATTAGTATTAGCAATATCTAAGGCTTCTTTCACATCATCAAAAGTAATAGCAATTTTCCTAATATTATTAAGTCTACCATCATTACATTCTAATACTATTGGATTAACAGTTCCTAAACTAGTTCCTAGTTTAGGATTTTCTTCAATTAGTATTTTTACTAAAGAATCGCTTACCTTTCCAACAGCTAAAGTGTTAGTTAATAAAATTGGAGTTTCAATTGTACCTAACTCATCAATTTGCATTAAACCAATGGATTTACCAAAGCCATTCATTACAAATGAACTTGCAATAACTTTATTTAAAAAAATATTATTCTTATGAGGTAATATAGCAGTTACTCCAGTTCTAATATCGTCATCTATTATAGTTTTATGTCCTACTAATACTCCTTCAACATCACAAATATGATTTAATTTACCAGTGTTTAACTCTCCTACCTTTATAATTCTTTCAGTCATGCTTTTCTCCTTTTAAAGGATATCCTAATTTTTTTATTGTATGTTTAGCTAATATATCAATTGAATTGATATATTTTTCTTTTTCAATTAAATGTTCTTCTAAAGCAGCTAGTTCTGTACAACCTAGAATAAAATGTTTTAAGCCTTTAGCCTCTAAGTCTTTAATAAGTTTATCAAACTTATTTAAGACTTCTTTTGTAATACCTGTTTCTTTAATTAAATATATTACTTCACTAACAATTATCTGTTCTTCTTCATTTACTTCATAGCTTTCAATTCCTGCTTGCATTAGTTTGGCTTTATAACTAGGGAAAAGCCTTAAACCTTCGGTTGCAAGAATTGCAATACCTTGCTTTAGACTATTACTATTTTTTATCTCTTCTACAACTTCATCTATCATATGATAAAT
>JAQUUM010000145.1 GCA_028693885.1 Bacilli bacterium | reverse complement strand
TATAATAAATTTGAGGATATGGTTAATAGTATTGAAACAGATGCAGTTAAGTTAGTTAATCGTGCTCAAATTAGAGACAATTTACAACGTGAAGAAGTTGCTAAACCTATAGCAACAAACTCAGGTGATGAGGGTCTAAAAAGAGCGCCAGTTAAATCTAGTAAAGTAGGAAGAAATGATCCATGTCCTTGTGGAAGCGGAAAAAAATATAAAAATTGTTGTGGTTCTTAATATGGAGATTTATGAAATAAATAAAGCGATTGAAGATTTTGTGGTTCGTTTAAAAGAGCTTACAAAAGCTTTAGATATTGCAAAAATTGAAAATAATGTTTTAAAAAACGAAACTAAAACGAATGAAAGTGATTTTTGGAATGACAACCAAAATGCGAGTAAAGTTTTAAAAGCTATAAAAGAAGATAAAAACAAATTAGATACAATTAAATTATTAAATCAAAATTTGGAAGATTTGAACTTCTTTTTTGAAATGATAAAATCAGGTGAAGAAGTTTTAGATATTGAAGATCAAATTAATAAATTTGAAAATGACTTAAATGAGTTTGAAATAAAAATTTTGTTATCTAAAGAATATGATGATTTTGATGCAATTATTACATTACATCCTGGAGCGGGTGGAACTGAATCCCAGGATTGGGCTGAAATGCTTTTTAGGATGTATAGAAAATATGCCGAGAAAAAAGGATTTGAGTTTGAAGTTATAGACTATCTTGATGGTGAAGAAGCAGGGATAAAAAGTGTTACGTTTATGATTAATGGAGATAAGGCTTATGGTTATTTAAAAGCCGAACATGGGGTTCATCGCTTAGTTAGAATTTCACCTTTTGATAGTAATGCAAGAAGACATACTTCTTTTTGCGCTTGTAATGTAATTCCTAGTGTAGATAAAGAAATTAATATAGAAGTGTTGCCTGAAGATATTAGAGTTGATACTTACAGGAGCAGTAGTGCTGGTGGACAACATGTTAACACAACAGATTCTGCAATCAGAATTACACATTTAAAAACTGGGCTTGTAGTTACTTGTCAAAACGAAAGAAGTCAAATTCAAAATCGTGAAAAAGCAATGAAGGTTTTGAAAGCTAGGCTCTATCAATTAGAACTTGAAACTCAAGAAAAAAACATTAAATCAATTAACGAAATTTCTGAAAACAGTTTTGGAAGTCAAATAAGATCATATGTTTTCCATCCCTATTCAATGATAAAAGACCATAGAACCAATTATGAATCATTTAATGTAGAAGCAGTTATGAATGGAGAAATAGAAGGGTTTATTAATGCCTTTTTAAAATCCGAATATAATAAAAAATAGAAGGTGATACTTTGAAAAAACAAAAATTAATTGAATGGCTTTATATGACTGTTGGTATAATTATTACAGCGTTGTCATTTAGTTTTTTTTTAGAACCTTTTAATTTAGTAATAGGTGGTGTGTCCGGGCTTGCTATTATTTTAAAAGATGTAATAGGAATTAATCCTTCGATTATTATTCTTGTATTGAATATTGTTTTGTTAGTTTTGGGATTGTTTTTGTTGGGAAGAGATTTTTTTGTAAAAACGGTATATGGCTCACTAATGTTTCCGCTTTTTGTTTGGTTTTTTTCTTTAATTTATAAATTAGTTAGTTTTGAAAATTATCAAACTGGAAATCTTACTTTAGTAATTCTTTTTTCTTCGATTTTGATGGGAATAGGAATTGGGCTAGTAGTAAGATACAACGGAACAACTGGTGGAACCGAAATACCTCAAAAAATATTATTTAAATATGCTCATTTACCTTATTCTGTATCACTTTATATTTTAGACGGAATTGTTGTTTTAATAGGTAGTATATATTTTAAGAATTTTGAAATTGCATTGTATGCTATTATATTTATTGCTTTAAGTGGATTTATAATGGATATGATAGTTTTTTCTGGATATAATAAAAGAACAGTTTTTATAATTTCTGAAAAAAAAGAATTAATTTCGCAAGCGATTATTGAGAAACTTAATAGAACTACTACAATTATAAAATCTACTGGTGGTTTTTCAAAAGAATCCAAAGATATTTTAGTTTGTGTTTTGTCAACTTTTGAGTTTTATAAATTAAGATCAATCATATCTGAATGTGATAAACAAGCTTTTTATTTTGTTTTCAAAGCTAACGAAGTTTCGGGTGAAGGATTTACTTATGAGAAGTGAGTATGAAATAATAGACATCAAAAAAAACAAAGATAAGTATAGTGTATTTATTGATTCACTTAAACTTAATATTTCAGAAGATCTTATTATAAAATATAATTTGTTTGTAGGTAAAAAAATGACTGAATCAGAATATATTGCCTTAGTTGATGGAATTGATTACAATAATTTGTTAAATAAAACTATCAAATACATAGCTTATCAGCCAAGAAGTAAAAAAGAAATAGAAATTTATTTAAAAAAATCAAATGTTAATCAAAGTAATAAAGATAAAGTTCTAAATAAACTAATCGAATATAAATATTTAAACGATGATGATTTAGCTAAATCAATTTTTGAATATGAAAAAAATGTTAAGAAAAAAGGACCAAAAGTTATTGAACAAAAACTTTTAATAAAGGGGATTTCTAAACTAAGAGTTTCAGAATTGATTAGTCTTTATGATGAAGATAGTCAGATTGAGAATATTAATTTTATTATTGAAAAGGAAATTCAAAAAAATAAAAAATTTCCAGTTAGAAAAAGAAAAAAAACTATCACGGATAAGCTTATTAGAGATGGCTTTGACCATGAGTTAGTTTATGAAAAAATATCAAATCTTGAATTAGAAGATGATAGTTATCAACAACTTTTAATAGAAGTTGTTAAATTAAAAAGAAGATATATAAAAGATGATGAATTTCAGGCGAAGCAAAAAATTATTAACAACTTAATTAATAAAGGATTTGAGTATTCTGCTATTAGTAAAGCACTAAATGATAGTGAATTTCAAGATTAAAAGCATGCATTTAAACTTTTTAAAATGCATGCTTTATAATATAATGCACATATGTTTGAAAACCTTTACAATAAATGTAAAGGTTTTCTTAAGTTGGACTTAAAAAGAAAGTCTGGGTGATTTAAAATCTAGTTTTTTTACTTTTGTAAAAGGGGAATATGTGCTATAATAAGGATAGAAATTAACATGTTTTTATGAAAGGATATATTATGGCAAACTTTAAAAAGGGTTTAATGGTATTTTTGTTTTTTCTTTTTGCAGTATGTGTAAGTTTGCAAAGTGTAAATGCTGCAACTTTAACTAATCTAACAATAAATGGTTCGTCTGTATATTATAGAGGAACATCTACTAGAGTACAAATACCATCAACTTATGATAAACAAAAGTTTGATATGAGAGCTGTATGGATTTCAGCATTTGCGGGGGATGTTTCAATTAATGGTGAAACACAATTTAAGACTGCAATGAATACAGCTATCGATACAATGAAATACTATAATATGAATACGATGGTATTTCATGTTAGAACACATAATGATGCTTTTTATCCTTCGGCTTTAAATCCTAAATCTTCGTATGTAAGTAATATAAATTTCACAAGTTTCGATCCAGTAGAATGGTTAGTTGATAG
>JAQUUM010000144.1 GCA_028693885.1 Bacilli bacterium | reverse complement strand
TTTAAAATTTCTTTGATATATTTTTCAGCAATATTTTCTTCTGTAGTCATCTCGAGATTAGCTTTTTTAATTATCTTATCGTCTATATCCGTAAAATTTGAAACATAAGTCACTTTATAACCAATATAAGCAAAAAATCTTTTAACACAATCAAAGAAAATAACTGGCCTAGAATTACCAATATGCATGTTATCATAAACTGTAGCCCCGCAAACATACATACTAACTTGTTTTTCTTTTATTGGTATAAATTCTTCTATTTTGTTTGTTAGTGAATTATATAATCTAATCATCAATTTTACCTCTTTTAATATTATACTAAATTTATACTAAATTTAAAAGTGTTTCTTTAAAAGAAACACTTTTAATAATTATTTATTGAGGAGAATCTTTTGGAAGCCTCATTTTTAAAATAGTTCCTTTTGGTTTATTATCCTCAACCCAAATTCTTCCTTGGTGAGCTTCAACAATGTTTTTAGCGATTGACAAGCCTAGACCATTTCCACCAGTTTGTTGGCTTCTAGCTTTGTCTCCTCTATAAAATCTTTCAAACATATTTTTCTTAACTTGTGGTGTAACACCAATTCCAGTATCTTTGATCTCACAAAAAATATCATCAATAGTTTCATAAGTAATTAAACTAATAGAATCTTTTTCATTCGTATATCTAATAGCATTATCTAGCAAAATTATTAATAACTGTTCTATTTTTTGTACATCCCCAAAAAATGGGATACTTTCACTTTTTACTTCAAATTTTTTCTCTTGAACCATCGCAATTTCTTTAAAAGGTTCTACTACTCTATTAACTAAATCATTAAAATCAAACTCAGTTAGATTTAATTCCATAGTTTGATTATCACTTTTTGCAATTGTTAGAAGTTCAGAAGTCAGCTTACTCAATCTAGCAACTTCGCTTAAAGCAATAGCAATATTTTCAGAAACGTCATAAACCGTTTTATCAGATTGAGTTAAAATATTTTCCAACTTACTCCTTACAATTGCAAGAGGCATCCTTAATTCATGTGAAGCGTCACTAACAAATAATAACTGTTTATCTAAAACCTCGGCTATAGGCTTTATCGACCTTCTACTAAGCCAATAACTAGTAACTATACTCATAAACATTATTATAACTATAGCTGTAAAATAAATTTGAACTAATTGGCTTCTCGCATTTACTTCTCCATCAATATTAACAAATAATTGAGCATACTTTAAAGAAGATAAAGTAGAATTCGGATTACTTAAAGGAATAGTATAAACAATAAAATCATAATTTTGATAATGCATAAACTCATGCTTATTTAAAAACTCTAAGTTAAGCTTAAAAGCATCATCTGAAAGCGATGAATAAAGGAAATTATTATATGATTCCTCATCAGGAAAAATTCCATAATTACTCCAATGATAAGGTTCTTGTAGTTCATTTAGGCTAGCGTCAATCGCCTCTCCATTACTAAGCAACATCTCATTGCTCATAGGAAAAATATAATCACTATTAGAATTGCTACTAGTCGGATTTAAGCCATTCGCAATATTAATGTAATCTGAAGTATTTTCGTTTATTATATAATCTATGATTCTAGAATCAAAATATCTTTTATAAACAAATTGTTCTCCAGTTGTTCCAACTACTTCATAAAGAAATACTAACAATCTTTCATCATCAGTTTTTTCTGGAATAACATACCCATTAACTGTTAACCCAATATTATCAGAAATAGTACTGCCATAATTTTCCAGATTCTTTTTAATCCCCTGGTAAAACAAATTATCAACAGATAGAACCACAGCTACACCTAAAACAACAAATGTAAGTAAAAAGGCTAATAAATTATAGCCTATAAACTCAAACTGTTTCTTTAGTATCGCTTTATTGATTTTGTTCTTTTTCTTTTTCACTCCACATATAACCTACATTTCTTAAAGTTTTTAAATATATATGGTAATTATATTTTTTAAGTATTTTTCTTAAGTTGCTTACATAAACCTCAACAACACTCCAAATCGTATCAGATTCAAATCCCCAAACACGATTAAATAATTGTTCTTTAGTTACGATAACTTCTTTATTCTTTACTAAGTATTCTAAAATATCATAACTTTTACCATAAATTTCTAATTGTTCATCTTTTACATTTACAGTTTTTTTAGAAACATCAAACCTCATATCTAAAAAATTCAACTGTAAAGTTTCAAAACTATTATTAGATCTTCTTAATAAAGCATTAACTCTAGCGATTAACTCGTCTCTATAAAATGGTTTTGTCATATAGTCATCAGCTCCAAGTTTTAACCCTTCTACTTTATCAGAAACATTATCTTTTGCAGTTAAAATTAAAACCGGAGTTTTACTGAACCTTCTAATTTTTTCTAAAATTTTAAAGCCATCAACCTTCGGAAGCATCAAATCTAAAATGATTACATCATAGATGTCTTGCTCAACTTGATTCATAGCTTCTTCGCCATCTCTAATAGAGTCCACAGTCGCAAACTTACTTAGCATTTCACTAATCGCTTTGTTTAAATGTTTTTCATCTTCAACTACAAGAATTCTCATTTTAATCACCCTTAAATTATTATAGCATTTTATCTATAAAAAAAAAAGAAAAAAGCAAACTCTTTTTAAAAGTTTGCCTAAAATTACTAACGTTTTGAGAATTGAGGTGAACGTCTAGCGCCTTTAAGACCATATTTTTTACGTTCTTTAGCTCTAGGGTCACGAGTAACCAAACCAGCTTTTTTAAGAACAGGTCTAAAATCAGGATTTAATTCCATTAATGCTCTAGTAATTCCATGTCTAATAGCACCAGCTTGACCACTGATACCACCACCCATAACAGAAACAACTACATCATAACTTGTCAAAGTATTAGTTAAGTTAAGAGGTTGTAAAACGTCTAATCTAACTGCAGCTGAAGGAATATATTCAACAAATTCACGATCATTAATCTTGATTTTGCCTGCACCTGGAACTAATCTAACTCTAGCAACTGAAGATTTTCTTCTTCCAGTCCCCATATATTGAACTACTTTTTTTGCCATGATTTCCTCCTTCTAACCTTTAAGCTCATAAACCATTGGTTTTTGAGCTTGGTGTGGATGTTCAGCACCGCAGTAAACAAACAATTTTCTATACATGTCAGCACCTAATTTATTTTTTGGTAACATACCTTTAATTGAAGTTTCAACCACTTTTTGAGGTTGTAAATCCAACATTTGCTTTACATTTCTTGTTTTTAAATGTCCTGAATAACCTGAATGACGATAATATTTTTTATCTTCTAATTTATTACCTGTCAAAGCAATTTTTTCAGCATTAACTACTATTACATAATCACCACAATCTACATGAGGTGTAAACGTAGGTTTATGTTTACCTCTTAGAATTGTAGCCACTTCTGTTGATAAGCGACCTAAAATAGCATCTGTAGCATCTACTACATACCATTTTCTTTCAATGTTTTGTTCATTGGCCATGAATGATTTATTCATATTTTATTTTTCCTCCTAGTTATAAATCTATGCGTCAAACCGTGGCGTTCGACAAGAGGGCATTTTGTGGGTTTAAAATGTACCTTGATTATTATACTATTATTAACTGTTATTGTCAATATCTAAAATG
>JAQUUM010000143.1 GCA_028693885.1 Bacilli bacterium | reverse complement strand
ATATGGATTACGTTATTGAAAACTATGGAATTGATTTTTTAGAAAAATTAGATAAAAAAAGAAACCATAAATAACAGTAAAAAAGGCATCAGTTCTAAACTGATGTCTTTTTAATTTTATTATAAAGATATTTCTCATTTATATAAGTAACAATATAAGGAGTTAATAAAAGTAATAATGTTCCAAAATATTTGAAAGCAATATCTAAATAAAATATCATAATTATCTCTAATATAACACATACGAAATACATTATCGAAAGATTTCTATTACTAATATTAAAAAGTTCCTTTTCATATTCTTTAGTCATTTTTGTATAATATCCTAAAACATTATTTTTTTTAGAAATTACATTACAACTTAATAAAAAACACACAATAGCATAATATAGCATTATAAAAGTAGCAATTATTGGTGCGAACGAAGCAAAACTAAACTCAAATATGCTAAGTTCTTTTTTTAAAAACCAAAAATAACCAAAAGTTGTTAAAAATAAAACTAACCATAGAATAAACAAATAACTATTTTTCTTTAATTTAATAAAGGAAAATAATAGTACGATTGGCATAATAGCTAGAACTAATTCTATATAAAACCAATAATTTATTATTTCCCACTTTAATAAAGAAAATAATATAAAATTAACAGTAAATGCAGTTACTGAAACTGGAACTATTATTCTACGGTAATCCATTTTATTCTCCTAATCTTTAACTACTAAAATAAACGATACTAAAGCCGCTAATGATGCAGTCACTATTCCAATGATTGTAAATACTGTTAACTCATAGTTAAGAATTGATACTAACGGTAATTCTACTATTTCTTTAGTTAAGCCAAGTAAAACAGCACTTCCAACAAAAAACAAACCGCAAACTAGGTAAATTACTTTTTTAATTCCACTTGAAGCAATTACGACTAAAATAGATGATAATAATGGTACGATGTACATTAAGGCAGCAAGAATATTAAACTCAAATATTTGAGTATTTCCATCTTTGTAGCCAAACGCCATTTGCAATCCAGTATACTCAATATCTTCAAGCGGACTTGGGATATCTACATACACAGCCTTTAAAAACATAATAGCAAATGTTATTACCCCTAATATCAATACTACTAACGTTAAAACATCAAAACTTTTCTTCTTTTTACTCATTTTTTTCTCCTTTCTTAATTAAAAAATAATTCTATTATACCCTTCACTTTCAAGAAGGTTATTAATCTTCGAAAAATGTTTACACCCAAAAAAGCCTCTATATGCTGACAACGGACTAGGATGAGCTGCTTTTAATATTCTATGTTTGGGATTATCTATTAAACACTCTTTTCTCTTTGCATCATTCCCCCAAAGTACAAAAATTACCATTTCATCTTTTAAATTAATTTTCTTAATTACACTATCAGTAAATTCTTCCCATCCACATCCTTTGTGACTATTTGCTTCACCACTTCTAACAGTTAATATCACATTTAATAACAAAATACCCTGCTTAGCCCAATTACTTAAATCACCAGAATCTTTTTTCTTGATACCAAGATCTTTTTCTAACTCAATAAATATATTTTTTAAAGAAGGCGGAATTCTAACACCTTCAAAAACTGAAAATGCCAATCCATGAGCTTGATTTTCGTTATGATATGGATCTTGCCCGATAACTACAACTCTTGTATTTTTAAAACTAGTTAATTTAAATGCAGTAAAAACATCTTCCTTTTTTGGATAAATAGTATATTTTTCATACTCATCATCTAAAAATAGCCTTAATTTTTGATAATAAGGTAGCAAAAACTCTTCCTTCAAGACAGTGTCCCAATCATTACCAAAACTAGTCATTTTTATTCTCCTCTATATTCCAAATAACAAATACTCTCAACATTGTTAGTCCCACAAAACATATCAATAACAGCGGTTTTAACAATTCTATACCCTTTACTTATTAATATAGAAACATCTCTAGCTTGCGTTTTAGGCTCGCAAGATACATATACTACTTTTTTAATCTTTAAATTTATTATATTATTTAAAAAACTTTCAGTTGATCCTTTTCTAGGAGGATCAATTATTATGCCATTAACTTTTATTTTGTCTTTTGCTAGTAGATCTAAATATATGGTTGCATCTTCACAAACAAATCTTATATTGTGTATATCATTAAGTTTACTATTTACTATAGCATCCTCAACTGCTTTTTTATTAGATTCCACTGATAATATATGACCAACTCTATCACTTAAAACAATACCAATTGTGCCAACTCCAGAGTAAGCATCAATAACAACATCTTTGGTATCAAAATCAGCAAACTCAATAATCTTATTATACATTTTTTGAGTTTGTTCTGGATTTATCTGAAAAAAAGATTTTGAAGAAATTTTAAACTTTTTACCTAATAAATAATCATAGATATAACCATCACCAAATAATATTTTCTCTTCTTCACCTAAAATAATATTAGTCGATCTATTATTAATATTTTGAACAATTGTTTTTATTTCTGGAAAATCAGATTTTAGCTCTTTTATTAAAATAGAACTTCTAGGTAAAATATTACCATTTGTAACAATAACAACCATAACTTCTTTAGTATCAAAGCCTTCTTTTAATAATAAATATCTAACAATACCTTTTTTCTTATCTTCATTATATATTTCTATTTTATTTTTAATTATAAAGTCAAAAACCTTATCAGCTATCTTTTGTTGTAAATCAGTTTGAACTAAACACTTACTTAACTGAACAATATTATGGCTATTTTCTTCAAAAAAGCCATATTTAGCAATTCCTTTTTCAAATTTATATGCTACTTGCATCTTATTACGATAAGCTTGTTTTTTTTTAGCGCCTATCATAAAATCAACATCAACATTTATTCCATAGTCTTTATAAGCTTCAATAAAATAGTTCTTTTTAAACTCAAGTTGTTCTTGATAATCCATATGAAGTAAATGACAACTTCCACATTTATCATATATATCACACTTTACTTTGGTGCGCTTTGTAGATGGAGTTACTATTTTTATTACTTTAGCTTTCTCTTTATCATCAATTAAAACAATTGCTTCTTCTTTAGGTAACAAGTTTGAGGCTTTAAATGTTTTGTTTTTTATTTTAAAAATACCTAACCCTTGATCATCTAAAGCAATACACTCAATTTGTTTCTTTAGATTCATCTTCTTTTTCCTCAAACTTAGACATATAGTTAACAAATAAAGCGCCAATTGCAAGTAAAACTATTCCTATAAATAATGTTACAAAAATTTTTGTCCTTTCAAGAGATGCAACCACTTCAGTTGGATAATCCTTATACATACTATAGAAAATTAAAATTGGAGATGTTAATAATAATCCTAAGATACTACAATATAAAGTTCTGGGATATTTTTTTAAAAATTTTTCAAGAATTTTTGCCATAAAAACAACACCAATCAGATTTCCTATTACAAAAGGAATCATTGGCCAAACAAAAACCCAAATGCCAACAAAGTCAAATTCAAAAATCGATTTTACTATTCCTTCTGATAATGAAGTAACATAATAATAATAGCCTAAAACCATTAATAGCATAGATCCACTTATTCCAGGAATTATCATAGTTGCAGCCGAAGCAATACCTAAAAGCAAAATAATAATAACTAGCCCAAAAT
>JAQUUM010000142.1 GCA_028693885.1 Bacilli bacterium | reverse complement strand
TAAATGCATGATAGCCAATTTGATTAACTAATTCAGGAATTCTAATTTCTAAAAGGCTACTACAATTCTTAAAAGCACTGTCTTCTATACGATTTGTATTAGCTGATAAATATACTTCAGCTAAGGCTTCACAATTTTCAAAAGTAGAACTTCTAATAATTACAACTTCACTTGGGATTATCATAGATGTTAGCCCAACACAATTAATAAAAGCATGTGTACCTAAATAAGAAAGTGCTGATGATAGACTAATAGATGTTAAACTATTACATGTGTTAAAGCAAGAATTTCCTATTGAAACAACACTATTAGGAATAACTACATTATTCAAATTAACACATTTTGAAAAACTACCAACACCGATTGTTAAAAGACCTTGATTCATATTAACCACTCTTAATGAATGGTTTTCTAAAAAAGCAAAATCAGGAATAGCTGTAACACCACTAGGTATTGAAATCTCATCAAGACTTTGACAATATGCAAAACAAGAATCTCCTAATAATACTAACGAATCTGATAATTCAATTGAAACTAAATTATAACAATTATTAAAAGCAAATTCATCAATTGTTATAACAGAATCAGGTAATGCAATTTGATATAAACTACTACACCCAGAAAAAGCAGAAACTCCAATTGAGATAACTGTTGATTCTTCTTCAAAGATAACAGTTTCTAAATTAATATCATTGAAGAATAATTTATTAGGAATTTCTCCTATACTATTAGCAATCGTAATATCTTCTAATACTTCATTATCTTTAAAAGTTTCAGCTAAAACTTGATTTACAACTTTCCCACTTATTTCACTTGGTATACTAACCTCAGTTAAACTAGTATCAACTAGTCCATATATACAAAGAGTTTCATCATTTTTTAAAGCTACTTTAAAAGTTTCATTTTCTAAAAAACCATCAAAGCCTAACAAAAGCGGTCTATTACAAGAATTAAAATCCATTGACCATGTTGATGGGATTTCTAAAGCCTCAACAAATATTTTTATAGAATTACAATTAAAGAAAGCATTTGAATTAATTACCATAACCGATTCAGGAATTATAATATATTCAATGTTCTTGCACCCAGCAAAAACATCTTCACCAATTTCTACTAAATTATTATTTAGAGTAATCGACTCAAGAATAAGATTGTTTTTAAAAACATTATCGTTAATTTTTACAACTTCAAGCCCATCTATCTTTTCAGGGACTATAATACTAGTATCCATACCTTCATAAGCAGTTATATAAACTGCTTCATCTACAACCTCATATGAGAAAATAGTATCTACTTCATCTTTTTTTCCGCAAGCGCTCAGGAGTAATAAAAGTATAGCTAAAACTGATAATTTCTTAATCATAGTTTTCACGCCCCTTTTTGTCCTACCTTTATTATACCATAGAAGCATTTTTATTAATACATTTGTTTTTTTATAAAAGAAAAACCTAAAACTAAACTAAGTTTTAGGTTTTCTTAAATAATGCATATTACGCACTATAACTAGCAACTAATTTTTTCATTAACGAATTATAAACTTCTGCCTTTTTTGGATCGATTGAATAAATTTTAGCTTTACTATCTACAAGTTCAATACTACTTAAAAATTCTTTTGCTGCATTAACAATTTCTAACACTACTTTATTTTCAGTCTTAGCTGATAGAGATACAAGTTTCTCAACAGCTTCTACTACTGAAGCATATTCATTATTATCAATCTTTTCTGCTTTTGAATCACTTACAGTCATATAAGACTCAGTAGCTGATAAAACAAAATTCATCGCTAGTTCAAATTCTTGATTAATTTTTGAATTCATACGTTTTCTCCTTCTATAAATTTTTTAAAACATTAAAACATCTCCGACCAAGGGGGGGGCCCGTGATAGGAGACTAATTGCATTATAAAATACAAAGTAGAGTATTGTCAAGTATTTTACTCTTTTTTGTTTTTAAATGCAACATTATACAACCATGCACTAACAAAAATAGATACAGGAATTGTTAGTAATAGTGTAAAGCTCCCAATTAATATCTGTGCAAGTTCAATAACAACATCTTCTCTACCAAAAATATTTCTAATATCAAAATGTGACATTAAAAAAGCTGTTAGGATTAAAGAACTTCCCAAATACGCAAGTAATAAAGTGTTTGCCATTGTACCCATAATATCTCGTCCAATAACAAAACCAGATTTAACAGTTTGTTTAAAGTTAGGATTAATCATTTGATCATTTACTTCTTTCAAAGCCGAGGTAATCGAAATACCAATATCCATAACCGCTCCTAAAGCTCCTATGGTTATAGCTCCAAAGAGAATTGCCCTTAAATCAATCGGATTTGGAGTATCTAAATAAAGTAATAATTGATACTCTCTTACATCCTTATAACCAGTAAAATTAAGTGCATAACGCATTATTACAGTTAATAAAGCGCCTACTATAATTCCAACACTACAAGATGCAATAGCCGCATAACCTTTTTTATTAGCTCCAACTACATAAAGCACAGTAACTATTAAAACAAAGAAACAAGTTATTAAAGTCCATAAGTAAATGTTTCTACCAGATAAAATGGCGGGAACATATACAACAAAAATACCAAGACAAGTAAAGCCTAAAGAAAGCAATGTTAAGAAACCTTTAATACCACCAATTAAAAATATACCTATAATTAAAATAACACCTAATTTAATTGCATTAATAATTCTATCATAAGTAAAAAAGTTATAATCATATACTTGCCCATATCCTGCAACAATCGTAACATCTTCTGATACATAATATTCAGTATCAACTAACAATCTACTATCAACAAAATTAGTATAAGGACTTATCATATAAAATCCTTCAAAAGTATATCCTTCTTTATCAGGAATTTGAATTTGACTTAAAGGAATAGATGCTTGATCATCAACCTCAATAAAATGAATTAAATCATCTATAACTACCCTAACCATATGTTTTCCATCACTTGCAGGAGGAGCTTCTTCTAAATTATCTAACTCAGGAAAAAATAAAACTCTATCTCCGAAAGTATTTAAGACTATTTTCTTTCCAACTTTAATTTCATCTTCTGGCCAACTATCAAAAGAAAAATGTAGAATTTGAGTTGCCTCAACAATTTCACCTTTTAAGTCGCCTTCAGTAATTTCTGCTTTAAAAACTACTGTTTTTCTATATCCTGTGATTGGAACTAAGACTGCTTCAGGATCTTCTTCGCCTTGTAAAAAAGTTTTATCTTCAAAAGTCTCACTAAGTATTTCAACTACAGTTGCATCAGTTCTAATGTTAGTTTCTAAATAACCTTCAAAAAATTCACTTTTTGCAAAATCAAAATTACATATTACTATAAACAAGATTGAAAAAATGGTTGTTGCTATTACTACTATTAATTGCTTTAGACTAAATCTTTTTTTCAAATCATAGTATTTATTAATACAAACCTTTTTGATAAACATATAAACTTTTATAAAAAAGTTTTTTATCTTTTCAAATATTTTTTTCATTGCACTTCCTTTGTTTTTATTTTTACTTATTCTTTTATATAGCCAAATTTAAGCATTAGTGATTACTTTATACCCACTCTTAAATTTAATATTAAAATTTTCTACTGTCACTTCATCTTCATCTTCTACTTCTACATAATGACAACCTCTGCCATCTGATCTAATATAGAACCTATCATCTTCTAATA
>JAQUUM010000141.1 GCA_028693885.1 Bacilli bacterium | reverse complement strand
GGACTTGCAATAGGAATTATTGGGTTGTTTAATATTCAGTTTATTGTTGACAAGAATGAGGAAGTTTCAATAATAGAAGTTAATCCGCGTTCAAGTAGAACAGTACCGTTTATTTCAAAAGCAACAAAAGTTAATCTTGCAAATATTGCAACAAAAGTTATGCTAGGAAAAAGTTTAAAAGAACAAGGCTATGAAACTGGGTTGTTTGAAAAACAATCTATATATTATGTAAAAGCTCCTACTTTCTCATATTCAAAAATAGGAGGATTAGACGCTGTTTTATCGCCTGAAATGAAATCAACTGGAGAAGCAATTGGATATGATTCATCATTAAATAGAGCTTTATATAAAGCTTTAAAAGCAAGCAATCAAAAAGTTGTTAATTATGGAACGGTTTTTGTAACGATTTCTGACAAAACAAAAGAAGAAGCATTGCCTTTAGTTAGAAGATTTTATGAACTTGGATTTAATATTATAGCGACAAGAGGTACTGGTAACTTCTTAAAAGAACATGGAATTAAAACAAGAGTAATGAAAAAAATTAGTGAAAATTCAGATGAAATATTAGAAGAAATTAGAAAAGGATATATTGCTTACATTATTAATACTGTAAGTAGTTATGATGATAGCGGTACAAGAGACGGCGCAATTATTAGAAAAGTTGCTGTTGAAAACAACATTACACCATTTACATCACTTGATACTGTTAGAGTATTATTAGATGTCCTTGATGAAATTACTATGAAGGTGAGAACGATTTAAATGAAAAAAGAGTTAGGTATTATTGTTTCAAATGATATGGTTGCTGTAGACACTTATAAATTAGTTATTAACGCTAGTTTTAGTAAAGATGTAAAACCAGGGCAATTTGTTAATATTAGTATTGCTGATAAAGCTCATTTACTTAGAAGACCAATTTCTATTTCTGAGGTAAATGATAATTTTATAACTTTGTATTATAAAGTTATAGGCTTTGGTACAAATAAAATGACATTGCTTAAACAAAATGAGACAATTGAAGTGATAGGTCCTTTAGGGAATGGATTTCCTTTAGTACATAAAAAAGAAGTTTTGATAGTTGGGGGAGGAATTGGAATTGCTCCTTTACTTGAACTTGCAAAAAAACTATCACTTGATAATACCGTTACTATAATTTTAGGATATCAAAACAAGAATCAAATATATTTAGATAAAGAATTAAGTAAATATGGAGAATTGATTATAACAACAGATGATGGTTCAAAGGGGTTTGAAGGTAATCCTGTCACATATTTAAAAAAACACAATATAAATTTTGATGTTATTTATGCTTGTGGACCGTTGGTTATGCTTAAAGCAATTGATAAAGAATATCAAAAATCAAAAATTGGATATTTATCTTTTGAGGCAAGAATGGGTTGTGGTGTTGGTGTTTGTTATGGATGTGCTATAAAAACTACTAAAGGTAATATTAGAGTTTGCCATGAAGGGCCAGTATTCGAATTAGGAGTGGTTAATTATGAACCTTAAAATTAAATTGCCTGGGTTAGATTTAAAAAATCCAATTATTCCTGCATCTGGGACTTTTGGATTTGGTGAAGAGATGAGCGAGATTTATGATTTAAATGTTTTAGGTTCAATCATGGTTAAAGCAACTACCATCAAAGAAAGGTTAGGTAATGGCACTCCTAGGATTGCTGAGGTTTATGGTGGAATGTTAAATTCTATAGGACTTCAAAATCCTGGAGTAGATGCAGTTATAGAAAAATTAAAAAAATTAGAAAAATATGATTTTAAAGTCATTGCTAATATAGCTGGCGAATCAGTTGAAGATTATGAAGAGGTTGCTAAAATACTGAGTAAGATCGATAATGTTGGAGCTTTAGAGTTGAATATATCATGTCCGAATGTAAAAGAAGGTGGAATTGCTTTTGGAACTGATCCGAAAATGGTTTTTGAAATTACAAAAAGGGTAAAATCAGCATCGAGTAAACCTGTATATGTTAAGTTAAGTCCTAATGTGACTGATATTGTTGCGATTGCTAAAGCGGCGGAATCAGCTGGGGCTGATGGTTTGAGTATGATAAATACATTAGTCGGAATGAAAATTGATATGAAAACAAAAAAGCCTTTGCTTGCAAATAAAATTGGTGGATTTAGTGGGCCAGCGATTAAGCCTGTTGCTATCAGAATGATTTATGATGTGTATAAAAATGTAAAAATCCCTATAATTGGGATGGGTGGAATCATGGATGCCTATGATGTTTTAGAATTTTTATATGCAGGTGCTAGTGCGGTTGGAATTGGAACTGCTAATATTATAAATCCATATGTGTGTAAAGAAATCATCGAAGATCTTCCGAAGGTGTTACAAGAACAAGGCTTTGAAGATATCAATCAATGCATTGGATATGCCCATAGAAAGGAATAATATGGTAATTATAGCTTTAGATTTTGAAAACAAAGAAAAAACTTTTGAATTTTTAAAAAAATTCAATGAGCCGCTATACGTAAAAGTAGGTATGGAGTTATTTTATGCTGAAGGCCCATTAATAATTAAAGAAATAAAAGCTCTTGGTCACAAAATATTTTTAGACTTAAAAGCTCATGATATTCCTAACACCGTAAAAAAAGCTATGTCTAATTTAGCCAAATTAGATGTAGATATTATAAATGTCCATGCAAGTGGTGGAATAAAAATGATGAAAGCTGCGCTTGAAGGCTTAAGAGAGAATAATTCAAAAGCATATTTAATTGCAGTTACTCAACTTACATCAACTGATAAAGAAATGATGAATGATGAATTGTTAATTCAAGGCGATGTTATTGAGTGCGTTAAAAAATATGCATTAAATGCCAAAGCTGCCGGACTTAATGGAGTTGTTTGTTCACCATTAGAAGTGGAGGCGATAAAAATGGTTTGTGGTAAAGATTTTATAACTGTAACACCAGGGATTAGACCTCTTGACTCATCTGTAGATGATCAAAAACGTATTACATCACCAAAGGAAGCTAAAAAAATAGGATGCGATTATATAGTTGTTGGACGACCTATAACAAAAGCAGAAGACCCAGTGCAAGCATATAGAAAAATAAGAGAGGATTTTTTAAATTAATGAAAGAAGTAGCAAAAGCATTATTAGAAATTAAAGCAGTATTTTTATCTCCAGATAAACCTTTTACCTGGGCTAGTGGAATAAAATCGCCAATTTATTGTGATAATAGATTAATATTATCATATCCAAAAATTAGAAGAATGATTGAAAAAGAATTTGCTAGTTTGGTAAAAAAAGAATTTCCAAATTGTGAATTACTAATGGGGACTGCTACGGCGGGAATTCCCCATGCTGCATATATCAGTGAAATTTTAGATTTACCAATGGGATATGTAAGAAGCAGTAGTAAAGATCATGGAAGAAACAATCAAATTGAAGGTAAGTATGAAAAAGGTCAAAAAATAGTAGTTATTGAAGATTTAATTTCAACAGGTAAATCATCAATTGAAGTAGTAAATACTTTAATTGAGGCGGGAGTAATAGTTTTAGGAATTGTTTCTATTTTTACTTATGAATTAGAAAAAGCTAAAAATAATTTTGAAAGTATTAATATTAAAACTGTATCATTAACTAACTACTCAGAACTGGTAGAAGTTGCTGTAAAAGAAAAATATATAACTAGTGATTCTATGGAAAAATTAGTAAAATGGCGCAAAGACCCAAG
>JAQUUM010000140.1 GCA_028693885.1 Bacilli bacterium | reverse complement strand
AATCCATGTTTTCCAATCTTGATTATATACACTTCTTGCAGTAGTAATACTAGGCATTACTGCAGCTGATATTTTAATATTAGAGTTAGTTGTCTTAATAGTAGTACTTAAATTACTCACAAAATCAGTAAGGATTGTTCTTTTATAAGTATACCAAGATTCTCTTACTGTTTCATCATTTCTAAGAATTGTTTTGAAATCTCCTGTTAAATCATTTTGACTAATAAATGGCAAGATAAAATTATCAGTGTAACCACTATCTAACAAACCTGAATCATCACTTATTATACCACTATAATCAAGAATATTTGAATTAGGATATCTGATAAAATCATATTCGATACCATCTAAATTATAACCAGCTAATTCAGTAAAAACATCTAGCAAATGAGCTCTAGCATCCACATTTGCTATATCTATAAAATACATACCTGAAAAACTTTTACTTCCACTATATGATTCATTAAGCCAATTTCTTGTACTATAATAAGAATTTGCTTCCCCATCCCCACCTATCAAAGTATTAGTCCAAGCATATACTTCTATTCCTCTAGCGTGAGCTAGCGAAATGAAACACTCTAGATAGTCCTTATAACCTACATAAGTATAATAATTAGTTAACCTCTGAGGCAATATAGTTGACTTATAAATAGTATATCCACCAAAGTTAGTATTAAGATATACCCTATTAAATCCCATTCTAGCAACTTCATCTAGCAATAAAGCCACAGATGCAGTATTGTTTTCCAAATATCCAGTATTCCTTAAAGGATAATGCCAGTAACCTTTGACCATTACCGCAGTTTCTTCTATTGATAAATATGAAATATCCATATATAAAGCTAAAGCAATATTATAATTACTCAAATTATAATCTAGTAATAGATTATTATAAATATCTATTAGTTGATTTGTTTTATCTAACAATAACTGATAGTTTAAAGCTTTTAAATTATTATAAGAAGAATTTATCAAGTCAACTGCATTGTTAATTTTTACATTCAAATCTAAAACTTCACTAATCCCAGTTTGTCTATAATAATCAGCTTCACCACTATCATAAATCACAATATCTCCGATTTTTAAAGAGTCTTCTAGAATTTGAGCACCATCTCCATGCCCTGATAAAATAGCTCCATTATTAGGTAAATCCACCAAAGTTGCCATTTTTATAACTACATTGTTTTCATCTATAGCAACCTCAAATCCAAAAGTATTTCTTGTTCTTATATTAGTGCTATCATAATAATGAACTTGATCAGTTAAACGGTAACCTCCATAATTAATATTAATAATAGTACCTTCTAAATTATTAACATAATCAAAGTCTTCTAAAAGTTCAGTATATGAGTTTACTTGATTATAAGAAAAACTTGCTAGATAACTTGTATAGTTAATAATAGTATTTGAAATATTTTTTTCAAAAATAGCCATCACCTCTAAATCACTTGCTACTTGCTCAAAATTTTTATCCCAGCCTATAAATGTATATCCTTCTTTAATTGGGTCATTTGGAGCAAGCGCATTTTCGCCATTGGCAACTTCTTGAGTGTTTATAACTATCCCCTCAACATAAAATTTAACTTCATATATAATGACTATTTCTTCAAAAACTGCATAGATATCCATATTTGAAACAATATTTATATATTCTTTATCCCAACCTATAAATGTATATCCCTCTTTTTCAGGATTACTTGGAGCTAGAGCACTTTCACCTTCTAAAACCTTCGAAGTAAAAATAATTTCATCATCAACAATAAAGTTAACATCATATTCGGTTGGCAAAACTTCAGGTGGAGCTAAAAAACAACCACTTAAAGCAAGTAAAATAATAACCCCAAACAAAATTTTTTTCATATTTTTCACCCTATTTATATATAAATTATAACATACTTTTAATGTTTTTCTTACTAATATAAACAAAAAAGATGAGTTACCTCATCTTATAAATAAACATACACTGCAACAAAATGTAGTACAGTTCCTAATATACAAAAAAGATGCCATACCATATGAGTAAACTTAAACAATTTCAAAGCATAAAATATAACTCCAACTGTATAAGCAACTCCGCCCGCAATTAAAAGGCCTAGTCCTATAGAACCTAAATTTAAAATATTAGAACCAAAAAACATCGCAGGCAACCAACCTAAAGCAATATATAACCCTAGATGTATTTTTTGGAATTTATTAATCCAAAGAATTTTTAACACTATTCCAGTAATAGCTATTACCCACATAAAGATAGTAACTATAACTGCCTTATAGTCATTCAATAAAACTAAAAGGAATGGAGTATATGATCCTGCAATCAAAACATAAATACTTGTATGATCAAATCTTCTAAATATTTGTTTTGCATAAGTTCTTAAAGATAAACTATGATAAATAGTTGAAGCCAAATATAATAATATAATAGCAACACCAAATATTATACCACTAATTATATATTCTGCTTTTGATGTTTCAATACCTTTAATAACTAATAATACTAATGCAATAACACCAAACAAAGCACCAAAACCATGACTTATGGCGTTAGCTATCTCTTCTCCTAAAGAGTAAAACTTAACAGGAGGAGCTTTCTTAACAACAACTTTTCTTTTTTTTACAAGAGGCGGAATCTCTTGATCTAACAACCCTAAGTATTTAGCTTTCTCTAAAATATTTCTAGCTTTTTTTAAACTAACAACGCTTATCTTTTTCCCCTCATAAATTGCATACTTTTCTTTATTTAAAAAAGCTTGATAACTAGCTTTAGTTATATTTAAAGCTTGTGCTATTTCATCTTTATTTGGAGAAAAAAGATTATTAACTGGTTTAATATTTTTATAGTCATTAGTAGCTTTACCACTAAAACCGATTTTTCTTAAATAATCTAAAGACTTATCATCTGAGTTTTCTAAACTATCAATTAAATATTTATCTCCTTTAGCATTTTCAACCACGATCCTTTCCTTTAAATAATGAATTTCGTTTGAAAGGTTATGATTATTAATAAATAAATCTCTATTAATTGCAACACTATCTAAATAAAGTGCAATTACTCTAGCATAATTAGATATCTTAGAAACCAAACTAAAAGCTTCTAAATTATCAACTGACGCAATTATATTCAAACTTCCAAAAACTAATTTTGAGTTTGCTTCATATTCCCGCAACTTAAGAGTAAATTTGTTTAATGATTTCAAGTTTGTATTTTTTAAAAATATTCCATTGATTAACTTTCCATTAATCATATCTAACATTTTATAATCTTTTTTAATTTCTAAATTATTCATTGTAATATAAATTAACTTATGGATTGATAATATTTTTTTAAAGAAATCATTATCTGAAATAGCTGTTTTGCTTAGATATTTTAAAGCTATAGCTTGATCAATAATAAAAACATCAGCTTCAAAAATATTATCATCGATATTTTTTATATTTTCTTCATTAATAAAAACGACTGATCTAAACATATTTTCATTTCCTCTTCTTTTTAAAAGTATATAAATTATAACATACTTTTTATATAAAATAAATTAAAGTTTTGATATTTTATTTTATAATAATTTTGTATAATATATCTGAGGTAAAAAAATGAATTACGTATATTCTTATCCTACAAAAATTGGAAAAATTTCAATTTATTCAGAAAACAATAAAATAACAGCCTTGTCTTTAGAAGATATTAAGCAGAATGAAAATTTTTGTGTTTTAG
>JAQUUM010000139.1 GCA_028693885.1 Bacilli bacterium | reverse complement strand
CTAGAAAAGACTATTCGATAGCTGAAAATATTTTATATATGCTTCATGGCACAAATAAATTTACTAAACTTGAAGCAAGAGCGCTTGATTTATGTTTAGTGTTGCAAGCAGAACATGGCGGAGGAAACAACTCAACTTTTACAACTCATGTAGTTACATCATCAGGAACTGATACTTACTCAGCTGTAGTGGCATCGCTAGCATCTTTAAAAGGACCTCGTCATGGAGGAGCAGCTTTAAAAGTAGTAGAAATGATGAAACATATTAAAGCTAATATTAAAGATTGTAAAGATGAGACAGTTGCGGATTACTTAACAAAAATGTTAAATAAGGAAGTTTTTGATAAAACTGGTTTGATTTATGGAATAGGTCATGCTGTATATTCTTTATCTGATCCTAGAGTTGACGTTTTGAAAAGTATTGTAAAAGAATTAGCACATGCTAATGGTTGGGATGAAGATTTTGAACTGTATGATAAAATAGAAAAATTAGCACCTGAAATCATTTCTAATAAAAGAAAAATGTATAAAGGTGTTAGTGCAAATGTTGACTTTTATACAGGCTTAATTTATCAAATGATTAGAATCCCAACGGAAATGTATATTACTCTTTTTGCGATTGCTAGAGTTGTTGGCTGGGGAGCTCATAGAATTGAAGAGTTAGCTAATAATGGGAAAATAATAAGACCTGCTTATATTGCGGTTTCACCAAGACAAGACTATAAAAAAATTACTGACAGAGAATAAAAAAAGGAACTTTTGAGTTCCTTTTTTTAAGTAATAATACAAGGTTGATTAGACCTAATAATCCAAATAATATCTAAAATCCAGAAAAGTACTAAACCTATAAAAAACCAAAGGATTCCTTCAACGATTTTACCTTTGCCAATACGATATAGGCCCCAAATTATACCATCTAATACAGGTAAAGCTAAGATGATTTTTAAAACTTTTGGTAAACCATCAATAAATTTTACATAACCTTCCATCGACATACCCCCTTCATTGTATACCTAATTATAACACTTTAAAAATTAATATGCAATAATTTATAAATTTTTTTAAAAATCTATAATTAAAGATACTGGGCAGTGATCACTTCCCTCTATTTTATCATATATTAAGCTGTCTTTTATTAGGGTTTTTAGGTTTTCTGATGTTAAAAAATAATCTATTCTCCATCCTATATTTTTTAAGCGGGCCATTTGCATATAACTCCACCAAGTATATTTTATTGTATCAGGATATAGATATCTGAAACTATCAATAAACCCAGTTTTTAAAAGATGAGAAAACTTTGTTCGCTCTTCAATAGTGAAACCTGCATTTCTAGTATTAGCCTTTGGGTTAGCAAGATCTATCTCTTCATGGGCAACATTTAAGTCCCCACAAACAATAACTCCTTTTTTTGTTTTTAATTTATTAAGATATAAATTAAAGTTGTTCTCAAACACCATTCTATACTCTAGGCGGGTTAATTCTCTTTGAGAATTAGGTGAGTATACACAAACAAAATAGAAATTTTCAAATTCTAAAGTAATGACTCTGCCCTCGTCAGTATAAAGATTATTCTCTAAGCCATAATAAACATTTAAAGGAGCTTTTTTTGTAAGAATTAGAGTGCCTGAATATCCTTTCTTTATAGCAGAAGACCAAAATTGATGGTATCCAGGAAAATCAAAATCTTTTTGTTCTTCTTGCATTTTAGTTTCTTGAATTGCGAAGATATCAGCATCTACACTATCGAAGAAATCAAAAAATCCTTTTTTTATTACTGCTCTTAAACCATTTACATTCCATGATACTAACTTCATATTTTCCTCCATTTATATTATTGATTTTATCATAAATCTTCAAAAAAAGAAAATAAAATGTTCTTATTTGTCTGAAAATAAAGTATAATTATTAAAGGGTGATATTATGAAAAAAATAGATAGTTTTAAAATAGATCATAATTTGCTTGAAAGAGGAGTTTATATTTCAAGGAAAGACTATTTAAAAGAAGGCGATGTTATTACAACATTTGATTTAAGGAT
Source organism: Bacilli bacterium (assembly GCA_028693885.1). Taxonomy (GTDB): domain Bacteria; phylum Bacillota_I; class Bacilli_A; order ML615J-28; family CAG-698; genus JAQUUM01. The sequence goes on along the minus strand of JAQUUM010000139.1, from coordinate 1,719 downwards.
GACAAAACCTAATAAAGAAGAAGTTATGTCAACTGGAGTGATTCATGCTATTGAGCATTTAGGAGCTACGTTTTTAAGAAATGATAGATCATTTAAAGATAGGATTATATATTTTGGACCAATGGGTTGTAGGACTGGTTTTTATTTATTAATAGAAGGAAATCTTAATCCTTTTAATATTCAAGATTTATTAAAAGAAATGCTAAAGTATATTTTAGAAGCTAAAGAAATTCCAGGAGCTACTCAAAAAGATTGCGGTAACTATTCTGATATGGATTTAGAAACAGCAAAACTATATGTAAAAAGTTATTTAGATGAAGTAGTTAATAAACTAAATGAAGAAAATACAGTTTATAAGAAATAATAAATTTCATAAATTAATGTATCTTCTTAATTGACATTTATTTTCATTAATAGTATAATTATGGTAATTTAAAGAAAAAAAGACTATGAAGGGGAAAGTAAGTATAAAGATACTTTATAGAGAGTTCGCTATTGGTGAAAAGCGGATAAGTTATTTGTAAAGAAAAATGGCCCTGGAGTTGCTTGGTTGAAACTTTTATAAGGTTTAGACTAAGACGTATGCAGACGTTATTATGCTAGAGTATAATTGTACTCGAAGAGGCTTGTTTACCGTGAGGTAAAAGCGAATTAAGGTGGTACCACGATATGTTTCGTCCTTATGGATTTGAAACATTTTTTTATTTTAAGGAGGATAAAAATGGCAAAAATTAATACAATTTGTGTTCAAGAAGGTTATAAACCAAAAAAAGGAGAAGCTCGTGTTACTCCAATTGTTCAAAGCACTACATTTTATTATGAAAAAGCATCTCAACTAGCTGATCTTTTTGATTTAAAAACTGAAGGATTCTTTTATAGTCGTGTGGCTAATCCAACAGTTGATGTATTAGAGAAGAAGGTAGCAGCAATTGAAGGTGGAGTAGCTGCACTTGCTTGTGCATCTGGTCAAGCAGCGGTTTTGTTAAGCATTTTAAATGTTTGTAAAGCTGGTGATAATATTATATCCTCAGCCTCAATTTATGGAGGGTCTCATAACTTAATGAATGTTACATTAAGAAGATATGGAATCGAAGCAAGATTTTTTGATCCTGAGGCAGGAGACTCTGAAATCGAAAAATTAATCGATGAAAAAACAAAATTGATTTATGGCGAAACTATCGCCAATCCTTCTATGATTATCCTTGATTTTGAAAAACTTTCTAGAATTGCAAAAAAACATAAAGTTTTATTCGTAGTAGATAATACTTTAGCAACTGCAATTCTAATTAGACCGATTGAGTTTGGTGCTAATGTAATAGTGTATTCATCTAGTAAATACTTAGATGGACATGCAGTTGCTTTAGGTGGAGTTTTAGTTGATTGTGGAAATTTTGATTACAATAATAATTCTCGATATCAAGATTTTTATTCATTCGATGAAAGTTATCACGGAGTAAAATATGCTGATAATAAAAGTCCTTTTGTAACAAAAGCTAAAGTTCAACTTTTAAGAGATTTAGGACCGACAATGGCTCCTCAAAATGCTTTTTTAACAGTATTAGGAATTGAAACTTTAGGACTTAGAATGTTAAAACATAGTGAAAATGCAAAAGCAGTAGCTGAGTTTTTAGATAAACATCCAAAAGTTGCATGGGTAAAAAGTCCTAACTTAAAAGATAATAAATATCATGGACTGGCTTTGAAATATTTACCTAAAGG
>JAQUUM010000138.1 GCA_028693885.1 Bacilli bacterium | reverse complement strand
GCTTAAACAGGAAAACTGACATAGCTAAACTCGAAAGTTCAAAAGATTATTTCCAACAAATATATGAAAAAGATATGTATTGTGTGGACGATGTAAAAAGAAATAATATTCTAATGAGAGATATTTTAAGATCGTATGCAAGAAACATCTCTACACTTGTAAAAACAAAAAATATTTTAAATGATGTTAATGTAACAAATTCGCTTAGTATTAATACTTTAAATGATTATTTAGATATTCTAGAAAGACTATATATTATAGAAGATTTAAATGCTTGGTCTCCAGCTATTAGGTCAGCTACTGCTATGAGAAACGGTAAAAAAAGAGAATTTGTTGATCCGTCATTAGCTGTTGCTGCCCTTGGAGTTTCACCAGATTATTTTAAATTAGATTTAAAAACATTTGGTTTTATTTTTGAAACATTATGCATAAGAGATTTGCGTATTTATTCAAGCAATATCCATGGTGAATTATCGTACTATCATGATAGATATGGCTTAGAAGCAGATATTGTTTTGCATTTGCGTGATGGTAGATATGCATTAATAGAATGCAAACTAGGGTCCCATGAAATTGATGAGGCGGCTTCTAACTTGCTCGAATTAGAACAACTAATAATTGAACACAATAAAAAACAAAAACAATCGTTATTAAAATTACCAGATTTAAAGATAATACTAACTGGTGGTAAATATGGCTATGCAAGGCCTGATGGTGTTTATGTTGTTCCGATCGGTTGTTTAAAATATTAACAAATTATAAAAAAAATTATTATGAATTTTCTAACAATATACTTAAATCCGTAATGGTATTTATATAAATTGAATTTCTGAAACAAATCACACAAAAGTGATTTGTTTTTATTTTAAAAAAGGCTTAAAATACATAAAAAAAACATTTTAATACTTGCTTTTTTTTCTATACTATGTGATAATATAATTGTTCGATAAACGAACAATTAGGAGAAGAAAATGGAAGATAAAAACTTCTTTAAGCCTACGCCACTATATAAAGAATATAGAATCTTAGATTTAATCTCAAAAGATGAAACAATAACCCAAAGAACGATTAGTGAAGACTTAGATGTTTCTGTATCTATGGTTAATCAGTACTTAGAAGAATATGAAGAAAATGGTTATGTTATAAGAGAGTATTATAATTCTAAAACTATAAATTATGTTTTAACTAAAAAGGGTGAAGAAAGAAAACGCCTATTAAATATTTGGTTTTTAAAAGATACTTTACAAATCTATTATAAAGCTAAAGAAGATATTAGTATTTTTTTAGACTTGATTATAAAAAAAGGTATTAATAAAGTCTTGTTCTATGGAGCAGGAGAAGTAGCTGAAATTATTCTTCAAGTAATTGTAGGCGATCATAATATGCCTTTAAAGGTTGTAGGAATTATTGATGATGATTTAGAAAAACAAGGTAAGATTATTGTAAATACTCCTATTATAAAAAAAGAAGATATTAAAAAATACGATCATGATGCAATAGTTATTTCAAGTTATACACATCGTGAAAAAATAAGTAATGCTTTAAGTGAAATTAATTATGATGTTAATAAAATTATAAGGTTTTTTGAATAAAAGAAAGAGGATAAATTATGTATAGGTTTATAAAATACACGTTAGATTTCTTCATATCTTTAATTGCTGCTATTTGTTTATTGCCTATTTTTATTATTTTAGGGTTAATTATTAAATTAACTTCAAAAGGTCCAATTCTTTTTAAACAAAAGAGAATTGGTAAAAATAAAAAGTTTTTTAAAATTTATAAATTTAGAACTATGAAACTTGATACTCCAAAAGATATGCCTACTCATATGTTAGAAAATCCAGATAAGTATATTACAAAAATTGGAAAGTTTTTGAGAAAGACCTCTCTTGATGAACTTCCTCAAATATTTAATATTTTATTTGGTAAGATGAGTATTGTTGGGCCTCGTCCTGCATTATGGAATCAAACGGATTTAATTGAAGAGAGAGATAAATATAATGTAAATCAATTAAGGCCTGGATTAACTGGTTGGGCTCAAGTTAATGGACGTGATGAACTTCCAATTCCAGTTAAAGCATCATTAGATGGGGAATATGTTAAACATCAAAGCTTTTTCTTTGATGTTAAAATATTTTTTAAAACTATTTTTAGTGTTTTAAAAAGTGATGGGGTAAAAGAAGGGAAAAGTTAATGAAAAAAATATTAATTACTGGTAAAGGTAGTTTTATTGGTAGCCATGTAGAAAAATGGCTTAAAAAAGAAGAGGAAAAATATATTGTTGATACCCTAGATATGACTAATGATAATTGGAGAGAGATGAGTTTTTCTGGTTATGATGTAGTCTATCATGTGGCAGGAATTGCTCATGTTTCTAATAAAAAGAAGCTAATACCTTTATATTTTAAGGTAAATAGAGACTTAGCAATTGAAGTGGCTAAAAAATCAAAAGCTGAAGATGTTAAACAATTCATTTTTATGAGTAGTATGATAATTTATGGAAAAGATAATAAAGTTAAAAGATATAGTCATATTGATACTGAAAAGATTAATCCTCTTAATGCATATGGAAAGTCAAAAGCAGAAGCTGACTTAGAAATCCAAAAATTAAAAAGTGCTAGTTTTAAGCCTGCAATTATTAGAACTCCTGTAGTTTATGGAAAAGGATGTAAAGGTAATTTCCCAAGATTAGTAAAGTTTGCTTTAAAGTTTCCGTTTTTCTTAAATATTAGAAATCAAAAAAGTATGATTTATATTGATAATCTTTGTGAGTTTGTAAAACTACTTATTGATAATGAAGCAAGTGGAGTGTTCTATCCTCAAAATAAAGAATATGCATCAACTAAAGAAATTGTAAAAATTGTAAGACTTAAAAATAATAAAAAATATAGAGAAACAAAAATCTTTAATTGGATATTATGTGTATGTACACACATATGTCCTGTTGTAAATCAAGTGTTTGGAAATAAAACTTATGATTTAAATATTTCAAATCATTTTGATTTTAAGTATAATGTTGTGGGTTTTGAAGATTCTGTAAAAGAATCACTTTAAAGAAGGGGGAATAAGTTTATGAGTAAACATATTTTAGTTGTTTCACAATATTTTTATCCCGAACAGTTTAGAATTAATGATATGTGTCAGGAATGGGTTAAAAAAGGATACAAAGTAACAGTAGTTACTGGGATTCCTAATTATCCTGAAGGAAAATTTTATAAAGGCTATAATTGGTTTAAAAAAAGAAAAGAATATATTAATGGAGTTAATGTAATTAGAATACCTCTTTTAGCAAGAGGTAAAAATGCTTTAAGCCTATATTTGAATTATAAATCATTTGTTTTCTTTGGCTGGTTTTTTGCGAAATTTACTAAGTTGAAAGCTGATTATGTTTTTACTTATGAGGTTTCACCGATCTACCAAGCTAAGATTGGTATTTGGTATGCTAAAAGGAGAAAGATTCCAAGTGTTTTATATGTTATGGATTTATGGCCTGATAATTTAATTGCTGCTGGAAATGTTGATAGTAAGTTTATTATCAAAAGTGTTACAAGAACAGTAAAGAAGATTTATAAACAAACTGATTATATTTTAACTTCTTCAAAAAGTTTTATTAAATCAATCAAAGAATTAAAAGTGCCAGAAACTAAGTTAGAGTTTTGGCCACAATATGCTGAGGACTTTTATTTGCCTTTAGAAAAGACGGCTAAAGAGATTACAAATATCCCGCAAGACTCAAGAGTAAATCTTGTGTTTGCCGGAAATATTGGTAAAGCTCA
>JAQUUM010000137.1 GCA_028693885.1 Bacilli bacterium | reverse complement strand
AAGTAAGAATGATTAGTGCATCTTTAGTAAAAGAATTAAGAGAAATGACAGGGGCAGGCATGATGGATTGTAAAAAAGCTCTTGTTGAAACAAACGGTGATTTAGACGCAGCTGTTACATGGTTGCGTGAAAAAGGCATTTCAAAAGCTGCTAAAAAAGCAAGTAGAATTGCGGCTGAAGGCGTTTGTGCATATCAAGTTGATGGTAATAAAGCAGTTATGTATGAAGTAAATTCAGAAACTGATTTTGTTGCTAAAAATGAAAGTTTCTTAAAAATGGTTGAAAACATTGGTAAAGCAATTCTTGCAAGTAAGGAAAGCGATCCAATGAAAGCTGTTTTTGAAGGTACAACAGTTGAAGAAATTATTATTCAAGCTACTGCTACAATTGGTGAAAAAATTTCTTTAAGAAGAGTTACTTTCTTTGACAAAACTGATTCTCAAACATTTGGATATTATTCTCATATGAATGGTAAAATCGCTACTCTTGTTATAATTGAGGGGAATGATTTTGAAGTTGCTAAAAACGTAGCTATGCATATAGCTGCTATGAACCCTAAGTATTTAGATGATACAAAAATCAATGCTGAAGACTTAGAAAAAGAAAAAAACATTTTAACACAAGAGGCTCTTAATGATCCTCAATACCAAGGCAAGCCTGCAAATGTTATTGAAAACATTGTAAAAGGTCGTATAAGCAAATATTTAAAAGAAATTTGTTTAGTTGACCAAATATTTGTAAAGGCTGCTGATAAGCAGACTGTTGGCGAATATGTAAAATCAAATCGTAGTAGTATTATTTCTTTCATAAGACTAGAAGTTGGTGAAGGAATTGAAAAAAAACAAGATGATTTTGTAGCCGAGGTTATGTCGCAACTTTAAAACTATCTAAGGCACATAATATAATTTATGTGCCTTAATTTTAAAAAAATGGAGGGGCTTATGAGAAAAAGAATTATCTTAAAACTTAGTGGAGAATCTTTAGGTGGTGAAAGCAAAATGTGCTTTGATCATCTAAAATTAAAAGAAATTGCTTTAGAAATAAAAGATTTATATGATCAAGGTGATGTAGATATTTCTATTGTAGTTGGTGCTGGCAATATTTGGCGTGGTAGAGATGCTATTAATTGCGGGATTGAAAGATCAAGTGCTGATTATATGGGAATGCTTGCAACTATCTTAAATGCTTTAGCATTGCAAAATGCTTTAGAAATATTAGGCTGTGATACAAGAGTGATGACATCTTTGTCAATTCCAAGTGTTGCAGAACCCTATATTAGGAGAAAAGCCTTATCTCATTTAGATAAAAACCGCATTGTTATTTTTGGTGGAGGTAATGGGATTCCGTTTTTTACAACCGATACTACAGCTGCTTTAAGAGGTGCAGAACTTGGTGCTAATTTAATTCTAATGGCAAAGAATGGTGTTGATGGGGTTTACAGTGATGATCCTAAGAAAAATAAAAATGCTTATAGATTTGATAAATTAACATATAGAGAAGTCTTAGAGAAAGATCTTCATGTAATGGATATGACAGCTATTACTTTATGTGAAGAAAACAATATAGACATTATAGTATTTGATATGAATGTTAAAGGAAATATCGCAAAAGCTGCGAATGATTTCTCAATCGGAACTTTAGTTTCTAATAAATGAAAGGAGATATAAATATATGCCAGAAAGTATTATAAAAAAAGGTGAAGAAAAGATGGTTAAAACCATCGAAAGTATGAAAGCAGAATTTGCTTTAATTAGAGCAGGTAGAGCTAATCCAACTGTTTTGAATAAAGTTATGGTTTCTTATTATGGTACTGATACACCGCTTAATCAAGTGGCTTCTATCTCAACTCCTGAAGCGCAACAATTATTAATTAAACCATATGATAAATCAATTATTAAAGATATTGAAAAAGCTATTTTAACAGCTGATTTAAACCTTACTCCTCAAAGTGATGGAGTTGTTGTAAGAATCAATTTTCCAGCTTTAACTGAAGATAAAAGAAGAGATTTGGTTAAAGAAGTTAAAAAACATTCTGAAAATAGTAAAATTGCGATTAGAAATATTCGTCGTGATATGAATGATCAATTGAAAAAAATGGAAAAAGATAGTTTGATTAGTGAAGATGAATTAAAAAAACACAATGATGAAGTTCAAAAAATTACAGATAAACAAATTGAAAATGTTGAAAAAGTAGCTAAAGAAAAAGAAAATTCAATAATGGAAATTTAGGTGTTTTAAAGGATGCTAGACTTATATAAAAAAAGTCTAGTATTTTTTATATAAATTTGGTAGAATATAAGCATAAGAGAGGTGAATGTAAAGAATGAGATTTTTAAAAAGTTTATTATTAATTCTTATTTTTGGTTTATTTTTAGTCGGCTGTAAAAAGACAGAAACAGTTACAGTTACGTTTATGAATGGCGATACTGAAATTAGTAGCGCTGAAGTTGTAAAGGGTGCAGATGCAACTGCTCCTGCAGATCCTTCAAAAGTTGGATTTGTGTTTACTGGATGGGATAAAGCATTTACAGATGTTGAAGCTGATTTAGTTGTTAATGCAGTTTTTGCGGTTCAAACGTTTGAAGTGCAATTTATGGTAGATGGTGCACCGTTTGGTGTGGCTCAAGAGGTTAATTATGGTGAGGATGCAGTTTTACCTAATGATCCTATAAAAGTTGGATTTGTGTTTGATGGATGGGATATTGATGCAACTGATGTTACAGAGGATTTAGAAGTTAATGCTACTTTCGTTGTAGCTACTTATACTGTAATATTTAGAGTTGATGGAGTTCAAGAAGGCACAACTCAAACAATTACTCATGGAGAAGCAGCTGTAGCTCCTGCTGACCCAACAAAAGTTGGTCATACATTTGTTGGTTGGGATGCTGAGTTTGATGAAGTAACAAGTGATTTAATTATAAGTGCAGAGTTTACTCCGATTACTTATACTGTTAGATTCTATGAAGATGAATTAACAATGATAGGTGATGCGCAAACTGTAGCATATGGACAAGCAGCAATTGCTCCTATTGCTCCTGAAAAAGTTGGATTTGTATTTGAAGGCTGGGATCAAGATTTTAGTAATATTACTGGAGACTTAGATGTAGTAGCTGAATATGTAGTAGCAACTTTTACAGTTAAGTTTATGGTTGACGGTGTTCAAGTAGGCGCTGATCAAGTGATTCAATATGGAAACGATGCTGTTGCACCAAGTGATCCTACAAAGAATGGTTATAACTTTACTGGTTGGAGTTTGGCTTACACTAATGTAACTAGCAACTTAACAGTTGTAGCTGAATTTAGTATTATTACTTATGAAATTAAATATTATGATGGAGCTGCAGAGTTAACTCATACTCCAGCAACATATACAGTAACTACTGCAGTTACATACACTGAATATGCAAAAACTGGTTTCTTGTTTAGAGGATGGTATGAAACTGATTCACTAGAAACTGAAACAACTGGTATTACACTTGGTTCTACTGGTAATGTAACAGTTTATGGAAAATGGTTAGATGAAAGCTTAACTTATACAGTTAATTATACATTAAATGATGGTAGTTGGAACTGGACAACTGGAGTTGTTACTACAGTGCCGTCTGGTGACTATGTAGGTAAATATTATATTGATGGTGTTTCTAATTTACCAGAAATATTTATGCAAGATTATTATACATATTTATCAGATAATAGTTTATTAGAAGCTTCAACAGTTCATGCAGATTTAAGAAAAACAAATTGGGCTGAGTTTAGTGCTGATTACGCTGATCCAGTAGCTA
>JAQUUM010000136.1 GCA_028693885.1 Bacilli bacterium | reverse complement strand
AGAAAAAACAAAATTGCTTATGCAAGACATATTTTTGTTTATTTGGTAAAAACTAAATTTGACACACCATTAACAACAATAGGTAAAGCTTTAGGTAATAGAGATCATGCAACAATTGCTCATAGCCATCAAAAAATTAAAGATTTACTCATTTCAAACCCTTTAACTAAGCAAGATATTGATAATTTAACTAAATTGTTTGAATAAATTATAGTTTTCCACTTTTCCACACTACCTAATAAAAATAATATAACTTTTTATAAATAAATAATATAAAGGAGAGATTTTATGAAGTTCACTGTTAACCGTGATGAACTACTATTTAGTATCAATCACGTATCTAAAGCTTTGTCAGCTAAAGTTCAAATGCCGGCTATGTCTGGAATTCTTATGGAGGTTGAAAAAGATATATTATATTTAACAGCAACAAATTCTGACATTTCGATTAAAGTGAGTATTCTTCAAGGAGAAAACCTTCAAATCGAAGAACCAGGAAGTGTTTTACTTCCAGGTAAATATTTACTTGATGCTGTTAGAAAGATAGATTCAAAAGATATTACTTTCGCTATTTTCGAAGAGACTATTTTAAAAATATATGCATATAAAAGTAATATTTCAATGAATATTTTAGATAAAACAAATTTCCCAATGCTTACATTTGATGAAAGCAACATTGTTGTTAACTTAAAAAGTGAACAATTAAAGCGAATTATTAGAAAAACATCTTTTGCAACATCTCTTTCTGAATCTAAATCAGTTTTAATGGGAGTTCATCTAACTGTTGAAAACACAGAAATCCAAAGTGTAGCAACAGATGGTTTCAGATTAGCAAGAAAAAAAATAGTTTTAGATAAAAACAACCCTAAAACAAGTGTTATTATTCCTAGAAAGAGTTTAGAAGAGATAAATAGAATTGTAGAAGATTTCGAATGTACTGTCGAAATACACCTTTTCCTAACAAAAGCTCTAATAAAATACAAAAACATTTTATTTCAAACAAGGTTAATCGAAGGAGTTTATCCAAATACTCAAAATTTAATACCAGAAAATTATTTAACACATATTAAATTTAATAAAACTGAATTAATTAACGCGATCGAAAGAACAACGGTTTTTACAAACTTAGAAGAAAACACAGTAGTTAAAATTGTAACAGACCCAAATAAGGTTATAAAACTAAACTCTGTTAATAATGAAATTGGTAATGTTGTTGAAGAAATAACACCAATTGATGTAGATTTAGCAATTTCTTTTCAAATTGCATGCAGTGCAAAGTATTTAATTGAAGCCTTAAGGGCTTTTGATTCAACTGAAGTAACAATTCATTTTACCGGTGAGTTAAAACCGTTTGTTTTGACTGGTGAAAAAGACGATAATTTAGTACAATTAATAGTTCCAATTAGAGTTGTATAAAAAAAAGACCTTATTTATAAGGTCTTTTCGAATTTTAACATCTCAAATAATGAAATTAATTCTTTTTTTACAATTTCTCTTGATTGGGTATCATACCTAGATAATCCAACATTATCAAAAATACTAATTCCTTCGGCTTGAAGGTTCTTTATTACAGATCTATCGTTTAACGGTGGTAAAACAAGGGCATTAGGGGTATATTTTGAGGCTTGAATCTTTAAAGCTTCTAAAGAAACCTTAGGTGCTCTTTTTGTTTTACTAAAACCATTTGGTAAAATATAGTTAATTAACTCTATATCTAAGTCTTTATCTACAAAATATTGAATTGCATTAACAAAACCACCAAGACCCAAGCTATCTAAGCCAACAACAATTAAAACAGAATCACTTAAATCTATTAAAACTTCACTAAGGCGGCTGCTAGCAGGAGGGAAATCTATGAAAATATAGTCATAAAAAGTTTTATAACTTTCAATAATTTTTTTAATTTCCTTTTCTAGTCGTCTTTCTTGAGTAATTCTTATAGATAAAGAGTCTGTATTTAAAGTTTTAATAAAATCTAAATTAGGTCTAATGTTAATTAAAACATCTCCAAGTTCAATAAATCCTTCAATAAGGTAATCAAAATAATTTCTATCATCTTCTAAAATTGCATTTTCGGTACCAAAAATCTTAAAAATGCTATTTTGATCATCAACACTAATAACTAAGATGTTTTTTTGTTGTTGGGCATAATAATGAGCTAAATAACCAATAAAGGTAGATTTTCCAACCCCGCCCTTTTTACAAAATGTTGAAATTACAGGCATTATTCGTCATCCTCCTCTAATTTTTGCGCACAAGCTTCTTCAATATAGGTAGAAAAATCAACCCCTCGCTTAAAAGCGGCTATTTTTACCCTAACCCTTAAAGATTTATCCATAGTTGCTGTGTATTTTATACGTTCTTCAACAACAACTGGCGCTTTCTTACTTTTTACCACTACAGGAGCAGGCTTTTTTACAACTTGTACAACTTCTTTAACAACTTCTTTGGGTTCTTCTTGAACCACCTTTTCAACAACTTCCACTTTTTCTACCTTAGGTTCAACAACTTCTACTTTAGCAGGAACCTCAGCAGGATCATCTGGAAGTGTCTTCTTAAAGGGGTTTTCCCTCTTTTTAAAAAACTGATTGTCTGAATTCATTTTTATTTACCTCCGTATAAAATTTTAAAACAATATATTTTAATTATTTAATTAAAACCAAACCACAAAACTACCAATATATACATATATACATACAAACATATATACATATATACACAAACACAACCCAAATATCACCAAGAACCTTAAATCAAAAAACAATTTATGGGATTCAAACTAAAAAAACACCTTAAAACCAACGTTACACAGGAAGGCCATCGTAGGTTGACCTCTGGCAAAACACCCCCCAAAACCAACCAACCAGCTATAATCTAACAAATGCGTTCTTAACGTAAAATCAAAACGCCGAGAACCGCCAAAATTTTGCCCTAGAATCGTTTTTTTAGTTAAAACAATAACTTTATTTAGATATAGGGGAAAAAAACAAAATAGCGAATAAAAAAAATAGTAAAAAAAACCAAGAAAACACCAGTTCAAACACCCGTTACATCCTACTTACCACCCCAACTATACACACATATGTAAAAACATATATATGTTTATGTGTATAAGTGTATAAGTGTATCTATGTTTATATGTATAAAAATAAAAATGTATATATGTTTGTAAGTATATGTGTATAAGTGTATAAAAATAAATATGTATATACATACAAATGTATATATGTTTTTGTGTATTTATGGATATATTATATCACAAAAGTTAAAATAATGCAATATGGTAATATGCAAATATGTGTATGTGGTTGTATGTATATAAATATAAATGTATAAAAATATATACATATGACCTGTTTTGAGGTTATAAATATTTATGTAAGTATGTATTTATGTATAAAGGTACGGAATATAAATGTAGTTAATTTGATAATTTGGTATAAAAAGCATACATATATACATAAAAACGTACAAATATAAAGGGTTAAAAAAAGTATAAAAAACAGTGGCTTTTTAACCAGCAAAAGAGTATAATATATATAGAAAGAAAAAACGGAGTAAAAGTATGGAAAAAACGATAATTTACACAGAATATATTACTTTAGGGCAATTACTAAAGTTTAAAGGGGTAATATCTAGTGGATCTGAGGCTAAAATTTTCTTAGGTGTTCATGAAGTTATTGTAAATGGTGCAAAAGATAACAGAAGAGGTCGTAAATTATATGTTGGTGATAGGGTTGAAGTTTTAAAAAAAGAATATTTAATCTCTAAGGAATAAAAATTATGCATATAGAAGAGTTAAAAATAAAT
>JAQUUM010000135.1 GCA_028693885.1 Bacilli bacterium | reverse complement strand
GTTAAGTAGTTATAATGATGAAGAAAATCCATATCTTTTGACTGCAATTTGATAATAATTGAAAATAGTTTAGGTTTTAACAATTACAAAATTGGTTATAAAAATCATAAAAAGAGATAATCTGACTTGTTTAATTTAAAGTGTTGTGTTATAATGCTATAGGTTACATTCTAAGTATTTAAAAATGGAGGTTTAGATATGTCAAAAAAAGTTTTTCAATCAATGGACGGGAATCAGGCTGCAGCCTATGCATCTTATGCATTCACTGAATTAGCTGGAATTTATCCTATCACACCATCATCACCTATGGCAGAATATGTTGATGATTGGGCAAGTAAAGGGAAAAAGAACTTGTTTGGTACACCAGTTAAGGTTGTTGAAATGCAATCAGAAGCCGGTGCTGCTGGTACAGTTCATGGTTCTTTACAAGCAGGTGCATTAACTACAACTTATACTGCGAGTCAAGGGTTACTACTTAAGATTCCTAATATGTATAAGATTGCTGGTGAGTTATTACCAGGAGTTATTCATGTAACTGCAAGAAGTATTGCAGCTCAAGCATTATCAATCTTTGGGGATCACCAAGATGTTATGGCAGCAAGACAAACTGGTTTTGCAATGCTTGCAACATCAAGTGTACAAGAAGTAATGGATTTAGCTGGTGTTGCTCATTTAGCAGCTATTAAATCTAGTATTCCTTTTATGCATTTCTTTGATGGTTTTAGAACAAGTCATGAAATTCAAAAAATTGAAGTAATGGATTATGAAGTATATGATAGACTACTTGATAGAGCAGCAGTAAAAGCTTTTAAAGATAGAGCACTTAATCCTAATAATCCGGTAACACGTGGTTCGGCTCAAAATGATGATGTATATTTCCAAACTCGTGAAGCTCAAAATAAATATTATACAAAAATACCTGCCATCGTTGAAGAATATATGACAGAAATTTCAAAAGTAACAGGAAGAAAATATGCTCCATTTGTATACTACGGAGCCAAAGATGCTACTGATATTATCATAGCAATGGGTTCTGTTAATGAATGTATTAAAGAAGTAGTTGATTATTTAACTAGCAAAGGTAAAAAAGTTGGTTTAATAGTTGTTCATTTATATCGTCCTTTCTCAATTGAACATATGATGAAAGTTATGCCTGAAACAGTGAAAAGAATTGCTGTATTAGATAGAACTAAAGAACAAGGTTCAATTGGTGAACCTTTATACTTAGATGTTAAAACTGCATTCTATGGTCAAAAGAAAGCTCCAATTATTATTGGTGGTAGATATGGATTAAGTAGTAAAAATACTACTCCAGGACAAATCTTTGCAGTTTATGAAAACTTGAAAAAAGGTCTTCAAGCAATTAATAGTTTTACAATCGGAATTGAAGATGATGTTACAAATCTTTCATTACCAATTGAAAAAGAAATAAATGTTGCAGGAAGCGGTGTATCTCAATTAATATTCTACGGTTTAGGAAGCGATGGAACTGTAGGTGCTAATAAAAATACAATCAAATTAATCGGTGATTCAACTGATTATTATGCACAAGCATATTTTGCATATGATTCTAAAAAATCAGGTGGAGTTACAAGAAGCCATTTACGTTTTGGTAAAAACCCAATTCGTTCAACTTACCTTGTAACAGAAGCAGATTTTATCTCTTGTTCACTGGATACATTTACTGAAAGATATGATATGCTTAAGTATTTGAAAAAAGGTGGGACTTTCTTACTTAACACTGTGAGAAGCGCAACTGAGGTTGTTGAATTCTTACCTAACTCATTTAAAAAAGCTTTAGCTGATAAAAAAGCAAAATTCTATATTATTGATGCAATTTCACTTGCAATTAAAATTGGATTAGGTCACAGAACTAATACAATTATGCAAGCAGCATTCTTTAAATTAAATGAACAAATTATGCCTTATGCTGAAGCTCAAGAATTAATGAAACAATATGCATATAAATCATATATTAAAAAAGGTCAAGATATTGTTAACTTAAATTATAAAGCTATTGATAAAGGTGCTAAAGGTCTTAAGAAAGTTAAAGTTGAAAAAGCATGGAGCGCTTTACCAATTGAAGTTAAAAAAGAAGATCCAAATAGAATGGCATTTGTTAGAAAAATTGCTGATCCAGTTAACGCTATAGAAGGTGATAATTTACCTGTTTCTGCGTTTAATGGTTATGAAGATGGAACTATGGAAAATGGTTCAACTGCATATGAAAGAAGATACATTGCATCGTTTGTTCCTAAATGGGATCCAAACAATTGTATTCAATGTAATCAATGTGCATTTGCATGTCCTCATTCAGTAATTAGACCATTCCTTGCAACTGAAGAAGAAATTAAAAACGCACCTAAAGGTGTTAATACAATTCCTGCAATTGGAAAAGGTTATGAAGGTTTGCAATATGCAATTCAAATTTCTGTAGCTAACTGTACAGGTTGTGGTGTTTGTGTAGCACAATGTCCTGGTAAGAAAGGTGTTAAAGCCTTAGAGTTAGTTGCAATTGAAGAAGCAAAGAAAACAGAAGCAGTAGCTGATTATTTCTTTAATGAAGTAACTTATAAAACTAATTTAATGGATATTAAAGCAAATCCTAAAAATTCACAATTTGCTAAACCATTGTTTGAATTCTCAGGAGCATGTGCTGGTTGCGGTGAATCTACATATATTAAAGTTATCACTCAATTATTTGGTGATAGAATGTTAATTGCTAATGCTACAGGATGTTCTTCAATTTACGGTGGAAGTTTCCCTTCTACTCCATATACTAAAAATGCTGAAGGTAAAGGTCCAGCTTGGGCTAACTCATTATTTGAAGACAATGCTGAATTTGGTTTTGGTATGCATATGGCTGTTGAAACAATTAGAAATCATATCGGAATGATTATGGAAGAAAAAGCTAATTGTGAAGGCTCAAGTCCTAAAATGAAAGAGTTATTTAATACATGGCTAGCCAATAGAGATAACGCTGAAATAACTTCACAAGTAGCTCAAGAATTAGTCCCAATTTTAGAAAAGAGTAAATGTGAAGTAGCTCAAGAATTATTATCATATAAAAACTATCTTGTAAAACAATCTCAATGGATTATTGGTGGAGATGGTTGGGCATATGATATTGGTTATGGTGGCTTAGATCATGTAATCGCTAATAGAGAAGATGTTAATATTTTAGTATTAGATACAGAAGTATATTCAAATACAGGTGGACAATCTTCTAAATCAAGTCCAACAGCTTCAATTGCTAAATTTACAGCTGCTGGTAAACCTGGTAAGAAGAAAGACTTAGCTTCAATTGCTATGAGTTATGGACATGTATATGTTGCTCAAATTGCACATGGTTCTAGTCAAATGCAAATGTTAAAAGCAATTAAAGAAGCAGAAAGTTATAATGGTCCTTCTTTAATTATTGCATATTCTCCTTGTATTAATCACGGTATTAAAGCAGGAATGGGTTCAACTCAAAAGCAAGCTGCTTTAGCTGTTGAATGTGGATATTGGAATTTATTCAGATTTGATCCAAGACTAGCAGAAGAAGGTAAGAATCCGTTTATAATGGACTCTAAAGAACCTGAATGGGATAAATATGATGATTTCTTAATGTCTGAAACAAGATATAATCAATTAAAGAAAATTAATCCAGATAAAGCCAAAGCATTATTAGATTTAAATAAATCTGAAGCTCAAAGAAAATATCGTATGTATCAAAGATATTTAGCAATGGATTATTCAAACGAAAAATAATTATTATAAATAATTAATAAAAGGCGAAGTAATAAGAGTAATCCTCTTTATACTTCGCC
>JAQUUM010000134.1 GCA_028693885.1 Bacilli bacterium | reverse complement strand
AGAAGATTTTAATTTTGATTTGCCAGAAGAACTTATAGCACAATCACCTATTGAAAAAAGAAGTGATTCACGTCTTTTAGTGCTAGATAAAGAATCTAATAAGATAAGTCATCATTATTTTTATGAAATAGTAGATATGCTTTCAGATAATGATGTGTTGGTTCTTAATAATACAAAAGTAATACCGTGTAGAATATTTGGTAAAAAAGTAGATACAAATGCAAAAATAGAGATGTTATTACTTAAAAATCTGGGTGATGATATTTGGGAGTGCTTAATTAAACCATTTAGAAGGATTCATATAGGCACAAAAATAGCAATTAGTGATGATCTTGAGGCTCTTTGTATAGAAAAAAAAGAAGAGGGTATATGCAATGTTAAATTTTTGTATAAAGGAGTTTTTTTAGAAATTATTGAAAAACTTGGTGAGATGCCCTTGCCTCCATATATTCATAAAAAGTTGGAAGATAAAAGTAGATATCAGACAATTTATGCTAGAGAATTAGGTAGTAGTGCAGCTCCAACAGCAGGGCTTCACTTTACTGATGAAATTTTTAAAAAACTAAAACAAAAGAATGTAACTGTTTGTTATTTAACTTTAGATATTGGACTAGGAACGTTTAGACCAGTTGCAGTTGATGATGTGAGTAAGCATATTATGCATACTGAGAAATACAGGATGACTGAAGAAACTGCAGAAATTTTAAATCAAGCAAAAAAAACTAAAAAAAGAATTATTTCTGTAGGGACTACTAGTACAAGAACGTTAGAAAGTATTTACAGAAAATACCAAAAATTTGTTCAGTGTGAGGAAGAAACAGATATATTTATTTATCCGGGTTATGAATTTAAAGCAGTAGATGCTTTAATAACTAATTTTCATCTCCCAAAATCGACTTTAATAATGCTGGTAAGTGCATTAGCTGGAAAAGATAATATAATAAATTCATATAAAGAGGCAATTGCTATGAAATATAGATTTTTTTCATTTGGTGATGCTATGTTTATAAAATAGGTGAGAAATGAAAGTATTAATTATTGTAGATTCATTTAAAGGAACTTTAACTTCATCAGAAATTGGGAGTATAGTTAGTAAAAAACTTATGAACCTAAATATTGAATCAAAAATCTTACCAATTTCAGATGGTGGAGAAGGTTTATTAACTACAATCAGTAAACAAAAAAAGGTTATAGAGAAAAAACTTTTCGCTTCGAATTCTAATTTTCAAACAATTCAAACAAAATATTTAATAGATAGCGATACGGCTTATATTGAAATGGCTGAGATAAATGGTTTGAATTTATTAGATATTAAAGATAGAAAGCCTGATTTGCTTTCGACATTTGGATTAGGTGAGGTAATACTTGATGCTATTAATAGTGGTGCTTTAAATATTGTGTTAGGCTTAGGTGGTTCTGCTACAAATGATGCAGGAGCCGGAATGTTAGAAGCTTTAGGAATAAAATACTACGATAGTAAAAATTCTTTAATTACTAATATAGTTCCTAAGTATTTTGATCGCATAAAAAATATAGATGATAAAGAGTTATTAAAAAAAATAAATAATATAAAATTTACAATATTATCAGACGTTAAAAATCCATTATTAGGAAAAGATGGAGCTACTTATATTTATGGACCGCAAAAAGGTGTGAAAAAAAATGGAATTAAAAATCTTGAAGAAAAAATAAAAGCATTTAGTAAATTAGTAGAAGATAAAGTTGATAAAAAAGAAAGTAAATCTTTAGGGGCTGGTTGTGCTGGAGGTGTAGGGTTTTCTTGCTTAAGTTATTTTTCCAGTAAAATAAATAGCGGGATTGAATATTTGCTTGAATCATATGATTTTGATAATTTGATTAAAAAATATGACTATGTTATAACAGGTGAAGGTGCACTTGACAATCAAAGCCTTTTTGGAAAAGTAGTAAGTGTTATTTGTAAAAAGACGATTGAAAATGAAAAGAAAGTAATTGTAATTACAGGAAATAATAAACTTGGTTTTGAAGATCTTAAAAAATTGAATGCTAATTATATATTTTCAATTGTACCAGATGTAGCAACTATTGAAGAATCATTAAAAGAACCTAAAAAGATATTTGAAAAGTTTATTAATTTAATTAAATGGGAAGAAATTATAAAATAAAAAATCCATTTATAATGGATTTTCGTCTTTTTCATTTAAAGGGGTTATTTTTTTAATCAAATACAAGAAAGGTGTATCTAATATAGCTACTAGAAATTTCAATATATAAGTAGAGATAAGAATGCTTAATAAAATGTTTAATTCAAATACTCCATAAAAAGCAATTAATACAAAAACAATACTGTCTAGTAATTGACTAATTAAAGTAGAACCATTATTTCTAATCCACAAGAATTTAGTTTCTGGCATTTTTTGTTTAATTCTTTCGAATAATGTAATATCTAGTAACTGGCTTATTAGAAAAGCGCATAAACTACCGATTACGATCCTTGGAGCAAGGGCAAAAACTCCTTGAAGATTATCTTGAATATCTTGGTAAACTGGATTAAATAAAAGTGCTAATTGAATAATTAATGTAGAACTGATTATTGCAAAAAAACCTAGATAGACTGACATTTTAGCATCTTTTTTTGTGTATTTTTCGCTTAGCACATCAGTTGCTAAAAATATTGAGCCATAAGTAGCGTTGCCTAAAGTGGCTGCTTCAAACCAAAAAAGATCAACTACTTTGGTTACAATTATATTGGCGACGATACTACTCATTACAATCCATGAGAAGAGCCCGATTTTTCCAAATAGTTTGTAGGCTATGACTAGAAGCGAAAAATTTATTAGTGTAAATAAAATAGCGAAAATATTGTTGAATGTAAAAATATCTATAAACATAGAAGGCTCCTTAATAAATATGTATTGATTATACAATAAGTTATAAAAAAAAACAACATGTAGGTAAAAAAATGGAATTTAAAATTTTAAAAGAATCAAAAGAATGTAAGGCAAGAACTGGAATTATTAAAACACTCCACGGCGAAATTAAAACTCCGGTTTTTATGGCTGTTGGGACTCAAGCAACAGTTAAAACTTTGGTAAAAGAAGAACTAAAGTTAGCTAAAACTCAAATAATTCTTGGAAATACTTATCATTTGTGGAATCAACCAGGTGATAAATTAATTAAAGAAGCAGGTGGTCTTCATAAATTTATGAATTGGGATTTACCTATTTTAACTGATTCAGGAGGATTTCAAGTTTTTAGTCTTGCAAAAATAAGAGATATATCTGAAGAAGGGGTTAAGTTCAAGCACCATAAAAGTGGGGCTCCACTATATTTGACACCGGAACTATCGATGGAGATTCAAAACAATTTAGGGTCTGATATTATTATGTGTTTTGATGAGTGTGCACCGTATCCTTGCGATTATGATTATATGGAAAAATCTGTAAACAGAACACTTAGATGGGCCAAAAGATGTATTGATGCTCATAAAAATACAGATAAACAAACTTTGTTTGGAATAGTTCAAGGTGGCGAATATGAAGATTTAAGAAAACACTCAGCTAAAGAACTTGTTAAAATGAATTTTGAAGGTTATGCAATAGGTGGTTTGAGTGTTGGAGAACCAAAAGAAGTCCAAAATAAAGTCATAGCATATGTTACAGATATTTTACCAATTAATAAACCTAGGTATCTAATGGGAGTGGGATCACCTGGAGCATTACTTGATGGTATTGAATTAGGTATAGATATGTTTGATTGTGTATTGCCCACAAGAATTGCTCGACATGGTACAGCTATGACCTCGAAAGGCAGAATACTTATAAAAAACAAAGAGTTTGAAAAGGATTTTTCACCACTTGATAGTAATTGCGATTGCTATACA
>JAQUUM010000133.1:2301-3896 GCA_028693885.1 Bacilli bacterium | reverse complement strand
GTGAGTGTGTTTTTTGATTTGGGGGGTATATTATAATTTTAATATATATAATAATAATAAAATACAAAAGATAGATATATAATAATAATAGATATAAAAGCATATATATAATAAAATAAGAAAATATCTAAATACATATATATAATATAACTATAAAAAATATATGTGTAATAGTTTTAAAACATTATAACAGTATAAAAAATTAAAATATATCTATATATAATAATAAAAACAAGTTATAAGATTCAAGCCCTGGAAATAGTTTTTTTGTTGCTTGTTTTTAAAGGTTTTAAACAGTTATTATTAGATAGTTTGATTATAGTTTTTAGATATAATTATTATATAGTTATTAAATAGTTTAATATAATTATACTTTAATATATTTATATAGATTATATAGATTATAGTTTTTTCTTATTTATAAAAAAAAGGTCTTATTTAGAAAGTTGTTGCAGTTATAAAAATATAATGGTATTATAAAAATATAAAGGGTTGCGACCAAACGCAAAGGAGAAGAAAAATGAGAAGACATTTAACAAAAAATGAGTGGAAAAAAGTAAACAAGGAAGTTGATTTTTACAACTTAAAAGACGGTATGGAGGTTACAGTTGATGACACAGTGGACGCTGGTTGGTATGTTGTAGTTGGTAACACATTTAATGATTATGTTACACTTGAAAAAATGGAACTTGATGATGAAGAAGGAGATGAATAATTATGCTAAAAATTATTGAAAGAAAAAACAAGCGTTTAAAATATGGTAACTATACTTATTGGCTTTATTATAAAGTCAATGATAGTTACACAGCAACAGGATCAATAAACAGTTTAGAAAAGATAAGAAAAGACAAAATAGTTGCTTGGTTTGATTATTTAGTAAATGTGGTTGGAGTAAAGTCGTATGATGTTTTTGACACGATCCATAGTTTTTTACACATCTATTTTAGAAAAAACGGCAATACGAATTACAATTTAGTAGTAAGAGATACACAGCAGTTTTTAGATATAATGACTATTGAAACTTCAAAGTATATGGTAGAACAGGAAAAGGAGAAAAAACGTGATACAGTTGATAAGTTACAACGTTGATGGCAACAACAAAAATTATGTTTTTAAGAGTTTAGAAAACAACAAAAAAGTTGAGTTTATTTTTAACGGTATAATTTGGAGTTTTAAGGCTGACGATGAAATTGATATTTTAAGCGTTTTAGAAGCGTGGGAAATGATAAAGAAAGGAGTTACAATTCAGTTATGATTAAAGACAAAATAATACAGGAAAAAGACGGTTTAAGACTTGTAAGATTTAGTGATGGAATTGTTGCAGTTTTAAAGAAACACAATGATAGTTGGATTACAATTTTTGCACTGTCAAGTTATTTTAAAGTCAAGAAGTATTATAAAAGACTGATAAAAGAAATTGAAACAAGTAAAAAGGCTTAAATGGTTATAAATATATAATTTTTGACAAGATAGTTTTAATAGTAAAAAGCAATAATAAATATAAAGCAATTATAATAATATAATATATAAGTAAAAAAGCAATAATTTTATAATGATTATAAAAAAGTTTTGAAAATAAAAACATAGTTATTGAC
>JAQUUM010000133.1:0-2201 GCA_028693885.1 Bacilli bacterium | reverse complement strand
TTAGTTTTAGGGGGACATCCTGATAAAGTATGTGATATTATCGCTGAAACATTAAAAAGCAAAGTAGAAGGCAAAAGTGCTATTGAAGTAGCGTGGTTTAATGATACGATTATCGTTGGTGGCGAAGTCGGCAAATTATTAGATAATCAATTAGTTATTAGAACAGTTAAAGAAGTATTAGAAAGTTTAAGTTATGATCCAAGCAAAGTTGTTATTCTTAATTTTTTACAAGAGCAAAGCAAAGAAATTGCTGACATAGTTAAAGATAACGGTGCAGGGGACAACGGTATATTTTTTGCAGGTTATCATTATTATTGGTCTAATATTATTAGACAATTAAAAGCAATAGCAAAGCAACTTACAAAAACTGCTGTTTTGCACCGTTATAAAACCGATGGCAAGTTTATAGCCGAGTTTGACGAACAAGCCTTGTTAGTTAAGTTTACGCTTAATATAGCAAGTGATGAAAAGCAAACTAAACAAGAGAAAAAATGGTTTAAAAATTATTTAATATCTATGTTAGACTTAACATTTAATAAAGATTATTTATTATATATAAACCCAAATGGAGATTGGTTTAAGTGTGGTGGTTTCGCTGATAGTGGCTTAACAGGACGCAAACTTGCTTGTGATAACTCGTGTGGGTTGTTTCATCAAGGTGGTGGAGCATTTTTCGGTAAAGACGTTTCAAAAGCCGATTACAGCATTCCTTTATACTTACAACACAAAGCGAAATTATATGCTCTTGATAACGGATTAGACAGTGTGGAATTAAAAGCCTATACAATTATTGGTGATGAATTGGTAACTATTTACACGCAAGACAATAAGTTTATAGACCAAGTTGAGTTTAGTGAAATTATGAAATTCGCTAAAAATAATCCTATGGAATGGACTGGTTTATAATATGAAATTAAACACAATATATTTAGGGAATAATTTAGAGATTTTAAAGACTTTTCCTGATAACAGTGTGGACTGCGTTGTTACCGACCCACCATACGGTTTAGGTAAAGAACCTAACGCTATTGAAGTGTTACAATCATGGATAACAACGGGTTATCACGAAGTTAAGGGTAAAGGTTTCATGGGTAAGGAATGGGACGCATTTGTTCCACAACCTAACTTTTGGAAAGAAATATATAGAGTATTAAAACCAGGTGGATATGTATTATCATTTGCAGGGACAAGGACATACGATTGGATGGTAATGGCAATTCGTTTAGCAGGTTTTGAAATAAGAGATATGATAGCGTGGTTATATGGTAGTGGGTTTCCTAAATCACAAAATATATCTATATTTATTGATAAATCTAAAAAATTACAAGGTCATAGAGGGAAAGCAACTCACGCATTTTTAGTTGGTAATAAGAGAGCAGAAGATGGTAAAGAAATAGAAGCATCAAAAAGAATGGAAGCATATGAACCTAAAAGTGATGAAGCCAAACAGTGGCAAGGTTGGGGAACTGCACTTAAACCTGCATTAGAACCTATCGTAATGGCACGTAAACCACTTAATGGAACGGTAGCACAAAACGTATTAAAACATGGTGTAGGTGGTATTAACATTGATGAGTGTAGAGTTGGGGAAGGTAGAGATAAAGAGCAAACACAAGGAGTATCAAATAGCGAAACACAAGTAGTAGGCAGAGATGAAAATAACGTTAAAACATATTCAATAGATTTAGGTCGTTTCCCAGCAAACGTAATCCATGATGGAAGTGAAGAAGTAGTAAGTTTGTTTCCTTATACTGAAAGTGGTAACTTAAATGAGGGACATAAAAGAGGCGATGGCACTGGCAATTCATTTATGGGTGGTGGTGGAACGATACAAAAAAACTATGGTGGTGATAGTGGAAGTGCTTCACGTTTCTTTTACACAGCAAAAGCAAGTCAAGAAGAACGTAATTTTGGGTTATATGATTTTGAAGATGTTGAAGTTCGTGGTGGTGGAGGTAGAGTTAAACAAGGTTACGATGAAAACAATGAAGAAGATATGCGACTTAAAGAGAGTGCAAGAAAGTTTGGTGCTGTTAAAACATCAAAGAAAAACATTCATCCAACCGTAAAACCTATTGATTTAATGCGATACCTTGTTAGACTTGTAACACCAAAAAACGGTATATGTTTAGACCCATACTTAGGGAGTGGCACAACAGCAATAGCGTGTGAAATGGAAAAGTTTTCATGGATAGGTATTG
>JAQUUM010000132.1 GCA_028693885.1 Bacilli bacterium | reverse complement strand
CTTCTTTTCTCCTCACTCTTTTAGTGAGGAGTTTTTTTATTTGACATAAATAAAAAAAAAGAGTATAATCACTACTAGATACGTTGATAGAGGACAATATTAATAATATGTATTTTTTATTAGAGAGAGTAGGCTGGTGGGAACTACTTAAAAATAATTATTAATTACTACCTTTGGAGTAGATTGCGAAAGCAAAATCCGTATTTCTTGCGTTAAAAGAAATAAAGTGCGTCTTTTATTTTAAAAGATGAATTAAGGTGGTACCGCGAAAAAATCGTCCTTATGTTTATTAAACATAGGGATTTTATATTTATATAAAAGGAGAAATAAAATGAAAATTACATTCCCAGACCAAAGAGTAGCTGAATATGAAAAAGGAGTCTCAGCTTTTGATATAGCTAGTGCTATTTCAAAAGGTTTAGCTAAGAAATGTGTTTATGCAAAAGTCAATAATATTGACTTTGATTTAAACCGTCCGATTTTAGAAGATTCAAATCTTGTTTTAGTAACTCTAGATGACCCAGAGATTAATGATTTTTTAAATCATTCTTGTAGCCATTTAATGGCTAGTGCTGTTAGAAGACTTTATCCAAAAGCAATGTTTGGAGTAGGCCCTGCTATAGAAGAAGGGTTTTATTATGACATTAATCCAGGAGAAGATATAAAAATTACTGAAGAAGATTTAGAAAAAATCGAAAAAGTAATGTTTGAAATTGCAAGTCAAGAAATGACTTTTGAAAGAATTGAAGTTTCTAAAGAAAAAGCTTTAGAATATTTTAAAAACGATAAATATAAACAAGAAATCATTAATGAGTTAGAAGAAGGTGTAACTATTACACTTTATAAACATGATGAATTTATTGATCTTTGTAGGGGCCCTCATGTACCTAATACTAAATTTTTAAAGTTTTTCAAACTTTTAAATATTAGTGGTGCTTATTGGAGGGGGGATAGTAAAAATGAACAACTTCAACGAATTTATGGTACTTGTTTTAAAGATGCAGTATCGCTTGAAAATCATCTTCAAATATTAAAAGAAAGAGCAGAACGTGATCATAGAAAATTAGGAAAAGAATTAGAACTTTTTATGATTAGTGATTATGGACCAGGTTTTCCTTTTTGGTTACCAAAAGGAATGGTTTTAAGAAAAGCGCTAGAGAATTATTGGTATAAAGTTCATACTAGGGAAAACTATGAATTTATTCAAACTCCTATTATGCTTAATAAAGAATTATGGGAAACATCAGGACATTGGGCTAACTATAAAGACAATATGTATACATCAGAAATTGATAAACACGAATTTGCTATCAAGCCAATGAATTGTCCTGGTGGATTGCTTGTTTATAAACATACACTTCACTCTTATAAGGATTTTCCTTGGAGAGTTGGAGAACTAGGGTTAGTTCATCGCCATGAGGCTAGTGGTGCTTTAAATGGTCTTTTTAGAGTAAGAGCTTTTACACAAGATGATGCTCATATCTATATGAGAGAAGACCAAATAGTATCTGAGGTATGTGAATTGATTAGGCTTTATGATGAGGTATATTCTGTATTCAATTTAGAATATAATATTGAATTATCGACTAGACCTGAAGAAAAGTATATTGGTTCTGTTGAGGTTTGGGATAGATCAGAAAAAGCTTTGGCTGATGCTTGTACAAAAGCTGGCAAAGCTTTTAAAGTAAATGAAGGTGATGGAGCTTTTTATGGGCCTAAGCTTGATTTTAAGTTGAAAGATTCAATGAATAGAATTTGGCAATGTGGGACAATCCAGTTAGATATGAATTTACCTGTTAGATTTGATATTTCATATATTGATGAAAAAGGTGAGAAAAAGCGTCCTGTGATGTTACATAGAGCTTTACTTGGATCAATTGAAAGATTTATTGGAGTTATTACTGAACATTTTGGTGGTGCTTTTCCTACATGGCTTAGCCCTGTTCAAGTGAAGTTAATTCCAGTTAATAACGAATACCATAGTGAGTATGCTAGAAAAATCGAAAAAATATTAAAAAGTCATGATATAAGAGTTGAAACAGATTATCGTGAAGAAAAATTAGGTTATAAAATTAGAGAAGCTCAAACAAAAAAGATTCCTTATCAACTAGTTTGTGGGGATAATGAAGTTAAAAATAATACTCTAACTTATAGAAAATATGGTGAAAAAGATTCTTTTAATTTAAGTATTGAAGATTTTGTTTCAAAAATTGTTGAAGAGATTAAAACTTTAGGAAAAAAATAAAATAATTAAAAAGGAGGCTTAAAATATGGAACTAAGAGATGATTATGAAAAACTCTATACCAGATATTTTTGGATAGGACTTATTGGCCTTCTTTTTGGTAGTGTAATTACATTAGTCCTTTTTCTTTCTTTTAGAGTTATACTTGACAATCCAGAATTAGTATTTCAATATCTTACAGCAACTAATCCTGATGATATTCCTGAAAGAATTCATTTTTATTCTATTTTTGCTAGTTTGATTGTTAATATATTTTTAGTTTTCATTTTTAGTTTATTACTTATCAAACCTTTAAAAATTGATTTTACAAAGTTTAAAAGTAAATTATTAAAAAATGTTTTAATTATTGTAGTTGGCACTGTTTTAATGAAAGTAGCTTTTATTGGAGTTAGTTATATATATGAAAAATTGTTAGGGATTGATTTAAGTACAAGTTCTGCTAATCAAGAACTAATAGAAAATGCTATTGCTTCGCCTCTTGCTTGGGCTGTGTTTATCGCAACTGTAATTGTAGCACCAATTTTAGAAGAAATGATTTTTAGAAAATGTTTATTTGGAATGCTTGAAAAGAATTTAAATGTTTCTAGAATCGTTGCGATAATTATTTCTACGTTATTGTTTAGTTTTGTTCATGTAATGGATATGGATAGTTTACAGTTTATATTTTTATATATCCCTTATGCTTTAGTATTATCTATTGCTTATAGTATGAGTGATAATAACTATTATGTTCCATTTGGAATGCATTTTATGAGTAATTTGTTGGGTTTTTTTGGTATATGAGCAAATATAAAAAGCTAACTAAAATTGCACGTAAAGCTTTGTTAAATGATGAATATGAAACAGCTATTGTTAATTATGAAACAGCGTTTGAAGAATATAGTCTATTAAATGATGTAGTTGATTATGGAATTAGCCAACATAAAAACAATTCGCTTTTGAAAGCCTATGAAATCTTTACAGATATTACAATAAAGATTCCAAGTTATGCATATGCATATTTTGCTTTAGCGATGGTTTGTGAGGATTTAGGTAAAACTAGTGAAGCGATAGTTAATTATGAACTCGCTATAAAATATCAACCAGATTTTAAAGAAGCTTATTTTAATCTAGGTTGTTTGTATGATAGATTAGAGAAGTTTGATGAGTCTATTAAAAACTATGAAAAAACACTTGAATATGATAATGAACATTTCTGGGCTCATTTAAATTTAGGAGCTCACCTTGAAAAACAAGAAGAAGATGAACAAGCATTAGAACATATGTTAAAGGCGCTTGAAATTAATCGTTATAAAAAAATGGTGAATTATAATTTAGGAGTAATTTATACTAAATTAAAACAATATGATAAAGCACTACATCATTATTTAAAAGAACTAAAGTGTGAAGAAGATGCATATTACATGGTTTATTTAAACATTGCATTACTTTATAAAGATATTTATAAAGATTATGATAAAGCAATGCATTATTATTTAAAAGGAATTGCATCAAATAAAGAAGATTATGTGCTTTGGTATAATCTAGGTTGTTTGTATGTTGTTTTAAAACAAGAAGAAGATGCATATAAATGTTTTTATTATTCTTGTAGTAAGGATGAAACATTGCTTGATTTTATGAAGCAAGATGAAGAATTAATTGAATTTAGAAAAACTGATATTTATAAAAAGTTATTAGAAAAGCTTGATATTTAAAATATATTTAAGTCACCTATTAG
>JAQUUM010000009.1:4425-18955 GCA_028693885.1 Bacilli bacterium | reverse complement strand
TTATCTTTTGGTGATGAACAGTCTAGTTAGTTTTGATAAGAAAAACTCTAAGAAGATAGAAATTGATGATTTGAGTAATTTATATAAAGAAGAGTTTGAAAAAACTGTTCATAGTTTAGAAATGGCTACAATACTATTTGATAAAATACCTTCTTTTAAAGATAGTATTTGGAGTAATATCCCAATAAACAATAATGTTAATTTCCCTAATCAAGTTATTAATTTAGTGTTTCAAATGAAATCATTCTATACTCAAATGCAAGAAGAAGCCAAAGCATTAGAAAAAAAATATGGATTTAAACCAATTACTTACTATGCTTCACTAAGGAATGTTATTAATAATTTCAAATCATTAAAATATGATGAGGTTTTAAGTTTTTGGGTTGATAATTCTTTAGAGATGTATTTTAAAGCAAGAGAAGTTTTTGTTGATCTAAAAAAAGATTATCTTGAAATAAAGAATTTTAGGGATTTTTTAAATTCTAAATATTTTGAACTTGAAGAACTAGATATAAAGTTAGAAATAAAACAACTATATAGTTATCAGTTTAGTAAAAATGAAATTGATAAAATAGATTTTCTTTTTGAAAAAAGAAATATATTGGAACCAAAAATTAATCGAGGTGAAATTCAAAGAGGGATTATTTTTAAAACAATTGAAAAGATCGCTCAATTTATAGAAGCTGAAAATGATAAAACTGATGAATTTGTTTTAGAAATTGTTAGATTAAGTAGGTTTTTAAGTCAATATGTTTATCATGCTTGGTGGTTGGATATAGAAACTGAAAATGAATTTCAATATAAATTAAAAAGGATTAAAGATAGTTTTAATCATTTGAAAGAATTGGATGAAGTAAAAAAAGAATTTATTAACCAATTTCAAAAGTTTGCCTATAAGGATTCTGATTATATAATTAAGGTAATTGATGATATAATTGAATCAAGAAAAATTGAAAAAAGCGACATGAAGTTAGCTTCGGTTATTAGGAAGTCAAAATTAGGCCCTAATAATCTAAAAATAATAGTTGAAAAATTAAAATATTTAAGAAAAAATTATAATAAAGCTAAAAATATTTTCTTTGAAGAAACAGGATTTAATTTTCAAGTAGACGTTGATATAATCAAAGATTATGAAAAATGCTTTGAATATATTAATAATATAAATCCTAAATATAAAGAAACTTTTGTTAAGTATTTAAGGTCCGTATATTTTAAATATTCAAAAATTGATATTCCGATTCAAACATTTAATTTATTGCTTAAATCAATGGATGATTTAGATATTCTATATGAAGAATTAGGGGATTATTATTTTGATATTAAATATAATTCGTATTATGAGAAATTAGAAAAAGTATCGTTGATTTTTAAATATTTATCAAAGATATATTATGGTAGTGATAAAGTAAAGACAACTAGTAAGCAAGTTAAAAATGAAGTTATTACAAGCAAAGATTTTTTCAATATTGAATCAGATATTGATTATATTAATAAACTTGAAAAAAACTTTGATAATAATAAAACATATAAGGAATTATTTGACAATTTATTTAATGGTACTAAAACAGATGTTGATAAAATAAGTAATTTGATTCAGACATTAGATAATTTTGTTAATTGTTTTATAGGTCCTGAAGCGGCTGCTAATAGTCTGGATTTAAAAAATTATAATAAGATAAATCTTCAGTTAAGTTATCTAAGAGAAGTAGCTGAAGACGCAAATGATGTTTTAAAAACTTATAGTAAAACATTTAAAGGTGTAGTATCTAAATATTATTATGAGACTTTTGATTATAATTTAAGTATTTTGGATAAAAAGTTAGAAGCAAAAGAGGAATTAGGAATTTACCTTACAATTACTAAACACTTTAAAAAGATTTTAAAATATAATCTTACTAAGTTAGTTAATAGTTGTCTTGAAGAAAAAAATATTAGAAAGTTAGTTAATAATTTTAAATATACATATTATTTAATGGTATATGAGATGTTTAAAGAAAAGATTACTTTACTTTCTAATAATGAGTTAAAAGATGCTTTGGAAAAAGCATATAGTTTAGAAAGGCAATTGATTGAAGAAAATCAGTCAAGTTTATTAAAGAATTATAATCGTATTTTAGAAGGTAAAAAACATTTAAAGAATTTAGATTATGTAGGACTTATTTCTAAATCTACTAATAAAAAGATTTTTTTAACTGATACAGAGGTATTAAATAATTTCTTTGAAAGTAGTGCTTTTGATTTAGTAATAATTGATGATGCTTATGCATTAGAAGCTGAAGCGTATTATAAAGCAATTATGGGGCGCCAGGTTATTATTGCTGGTGAAGAGCCTAAGAAAAGTTTTAGTGCTAATACCTTGTTATCTAGAATGAAAGAAAAAAACATTTTACATTTTACGCGTTCTTATAATTCGGTTCCTAAGAATTTATTAGAACATAGTGGTAATTCAAGTGGGATTATAAAAAATAGTTTAGTTGAGAATAAAGGTATCACTGTAGTTAAACAAAAACTCGAAGAAAAAATTGTTATGCTTCTTCAAAACAATGAAGATTTAAAAATAAATGTCTATATTGCATCACTTGCTAAAATGAAAGATTTTTATGAGAAGCTTGCAATTGCTTTTATAAAAAAAGGTTATAGTGGTTATAGGATTTTTAAGATTCTAACTTATAACATTAATATTTGTGATGCGCTGGATTATTATTTAGTGAAAAGCGATTATAATGTTTTAACTTTAGAATGTTATCATGACATAGATAAAGAACATAGCGCTGCTTTAGTTATTGATATGTTAATGTTAGTTCAAAAAGAAGTTTGGATTTATGACAGCAATAATTTTTTAAACAAAAAAAGTTTGCTTTCGGAGAAACTAAATAAGTATATCAATGATATAAAATCTTTTGATTATAAATATGATAATAAAGCAGTTTTAAAATTAGCTAAAGCTCTACAGTTATCTGGAATTGAAGTCCTAGGTAGACATGATGATTTAGACATAATGATTAAATACAATGAAAAAATATCAGGAATTATGATTTTGTGGACTTTTGACAACTTGCGATATGAAGTGTTAAATGATTTTAGATATTTTGTTAAAGAATATCAAAAGCATGAAATTAAAGTATTTATAGTAACGATTGAAGAAATATTAATTGATGTTAAGGAAGTTGTTAAAAGAATAACAGGTGAATTATGAAACGTGGAAACAAAAAGATTTTCAATGAATTTGTTTATGCAATTAAACAAGACCCACATAGATACTTTTACATAAAAAGTACTCTACTTAAATTCAAAGAAAATGAGATTGATATTAATACTCAAATGGATCAAGGTAGAACCTTGTTACATTTAGCAGTTAAGATTAATGACTTAAAACTTTTAAATGTGTTTATAAAAAGTGGAATAAATTTAAATTTGGCTGATGATTTGGGTGATACTCCTTTGCACAAAGCTGTAAGAGAGAATAAGTTAGCTTTAGTTAAAGCTTTGATTAATGGTGGTTGTGATGTTAATTTAGGGACTGAACTTGAGCAGTCGCCACTTCATTTAGCGGTAATTAATGGGAATTTAGAATTTGTAAAGTACTTAGTAGAACACGGTGCAGATATTTTATTGTTAGATGAAAAGAATAACTTGCCAATTGATTATGCGATTGATGAAAAAGATATAAAAATAGTAAAATACTTTTTAAGTAAACAAAAAGTAGATGGCGATAGACTTTTAAGATTAAAAGAAATATTAAAGAAGAGTGGGTGAAATGTATGAACTTAAATAAATTTATAGATATAATCAATGAATATACTGATAATTGGTCAGCTGCTGGAATTGTAAAATTTGTTTTTGATGTGATAATAGTAGCGATTGTTATTCTATTACTTTATTTTTTGTTAAGAAAAAAAGTAAAGGCTATTAGAATTTTCATCTTTATTTTTGCTTACTTTTTAGTTTATGCTGTTATTTATATTCTAGGTTTGAGTATGTCAGCTACTATTTTATCGTTTTTAGCTTTTTGGAGTTTTGGAATATTTATCATTGTATACAATCAAGATATAAAACACTTTATTGATAATTCTTTTAAAGTTAGTAAAACAGATAATGCTTTTACATCAGTTGAAGAAAAAAAGAACTTAATTAATATCATCATGAAAACAATTGAGTTTTTGTCTAAAAGACAAATAGGTGCTTTAATAACAATTGAAAGAGAAGATAATCTTAATACTTATATTGGTAAGGCTATTACTATTAACGGAGATATTACAGCTGAGTTACTATCATC
Organism: Bacilli bacterium; assembly: GCA_028693885.1. Taxonomy (GTDB): domain Bacteria; phylum Bacillota_I; class Bacilli_A; order ML615J-28; family CAG-698; genus JAQUUM01. Next base: position 14,679 of record JAQUUM010000009.1, on the reverse strand, counting down.
ACTTTTTATAGAAGGGACAGCCACTCATGATGGGGCTGTAATAATTAGAAAAAATAAGATTATGTGTGCAGGAGCTTATTATCCATCAACTGATAAATTTGACGTTCCAAAGTTCTTAGGAACAAGACATAGAGCTGCTATTGGTATTAGTGAAAGATATGATGCTTTTACTGTCGTAGTATCAGAAGAAACAGGTAACATTTCAACTACTTTAGATGGAGTGATTAATTTAGAATTATCACTGGCTAGAGTTGAAGAGATGCTTGACAAATATATTCCGTTTAAGTAGAACTTAAGTAAAAAAACAAGCCGTTAAGAAGGCTTGTTTTTTAAAAATGAATAAATTGAAATAAGTATTAATAAATGATATAATATATAAGAAGAGGTAATAAATATGATTTTTTTAGATAACACTCCATTAGTTTTTTTTACATTAGCTTTTTCTGTTAGCTTTTTATTAATATTAATATCTTTAATGATTTTTAAAAAGTTTTTATTGTTTGATTTTATTTTAGTATTGTTATTTCCAATAATATATGTAGTTTATTTTTTTATGAGTGATACGCTTAGTTTTTTAACACCTTATATCGATTACTATTTATTTGGTAGTGGTGATTTAATTGTTGTTCTTACACTTTTAGGAATGATAGTAGTCGGTGTCAAATATAAAGCTAAACATCGAGTTTTTAAATATGCGACTCTTTATGAACAAACTACTATTTTAGTTTATTTGGATTATAAATATAAACCGCTTGAAATAAACAGCGAATTTTTTAAAGACTATAATCGTATTAGTAATTTTAAAGAATGGATTAGTCATTTAAAGGTTGTTGAATGTAGCGGTAAACAATTTAAACCAAAAGATTTTTTTGATATTTTTCAAGATGATAGTAATGCCTTTGACATTAATATTATAATGGAAGATAATTCTAGTATCAGTAAAACAATAGTAAAAAAAGAAGTAGTATATAATAATGAGATAATTGGTTACATTTTAGTAGATCACCAAAAATTAATTACTGAAAACTTCCGCCAAAGATTTATGGATATTTACGATTTAAGGTTTTTCAATTATATGACTTTAATTAATGAACCGATTGCATATTTTGATTCATACAAGAAGATATTTGTTTTAACTCCGAAAATGCAAGAAACACTTGGAATTGATAAAAAAATGTTAACAGTTGAAAAATTTAAAGAATTTGTTTTTAGTGAAGACCAAGTTGATTTTGTTGATTGTGTATCTGGGGCTAATAGATATTTTAACTTACATACAACATCTGGATTTCAGTTATTTGAAAATAGATCATATATTTTTGATAATGAAGTTTATAATATCATTAGATATTATAAAAACATAAGTGAAAACAAAGTTGAAATCAAAGCTTATGATGATTTAATCAAAGCAATAAATAAGTCTTTTAGCAGTTATGATTTTGGGTTGATTGTATTGTCTTTTAAACATATTGAAGATATTAAGGTTAAATATGGAGAAGATTATGCTGCACTTGTTTTGATTAAGTTTTTCCAAAAGGCTAATAATGGTGTTTTGAGAAATAAGTTAAATGTATTTAAATTGAATAATTCAGATTATGCATTGCTTGTTAATAGACAAGATGACCTTCATTTAATAATTAGAGATTTAGAAAAACAAACATCTGATTTATTAAATGCTAATATTATTATCGATTATAAAAAATTTGATATAAAGCCAACCTTAGGAATTTGTTTGGTTTCAACTTTGCCGATTAAGTCAGCTGAGTTAGCTGTTAAAGCGGCTTTAGAAGCAACTGAAGAAGCTAAGAGATTTAATAAGAATTTTGTTTTGTATACTAAAAAAAGGTAATTTAATGGATAAACTAACTCTAAGAAAAAATGTTTTAGAATTAAGAAAAAGAGATGCTTTAAAAGATAAACTTATTTTTGATAATTTGTTTGAGCTTATAAAAGGCTTTAAAAAAATAGCGATATATAAAGCGATTAGAGAAGAACCTTTACTTGATCCTTATTGGGAAATGTTGGATAAAGAAATATATTTACCGATTTTTAAAGAAAAAGGATTTTCTAAATTTTTAGGTAAAGAGTTTTTAAAACTAAGTAATTTTAATATTCTAGAACCTTTTGGTGAAATTATAGATTTAAACATTTTAGAAGCTATTGTAATTCCTTGTCTAGCTGTGGATAAATTAGGTGGTAGATTAGGATATGGAAGTGGATTTTATGATAGAGTTTTAAAAGAATATAAAGGTTTAAAAATTGGAATTACTTATAGTGAGTTCGCTTATGACTTTATTTTCAAAGAAGATCATGATATTGTAGTAGATTACTTAGTAACTGAAAAAGGAATAGTAGAATTTGGAGAATAAAATGTTTGATGTTATTTTATTAATGGCAGGTGCTTCAAAAAGACTTAATTTAGGAATTAATAAGAACTTAGTTGAAGTTCTTAAAAAACCTATTTTTATGTATTCTCTAGAAACTTTTTTAAAAGTTGAAGGTTGTAATCAGATTTATGTTGTATGTCGCGATTTTGAAGAAGAAGTTGTTTCAAAATATCTAGAAGGATATTCTAAAGTTAAAGTTGTTATAGGTGGGGAAGAGCGTCAGGATAGTTTATATAATGGATTAAAATGTGTAAAGAGCCCTTATGTATTAGTCCATGATGCTGCTAGACCTAATATAACAAAAGAGTTAATAAAAGAAATAGTAAATACTATAAAAGAAGATGTAGTAGCCTCTCTAGCTGTAAAAAGTAAAGATACCATTAAAGAAGTCGAGGATGGTTATATTACTAAAAACTTAGTTAGGAAAAAATTGTGGGCTATGCAAACCCCACAAGGTGGTCCTACAAAGATATATAAAGAAGCTTTTGAAAAAGCGATTGAAGAAAAATTCAATGCAACGGATGATACTGAGATTTTGATGGTTTATGGTAAAGGGAAGGTTATAATAGTTGATGCATCTTATAATAACTACAAAATTACTACTCAAGAAGATCTTCAAGCATTTATAAGGGAAAAAACGATGTATAAAATTGGGCACTCAAAAGATATTCATCAATTAGTTGAAAATAGACCATTAATTTTAGGTGGTATAAATATACCACATTCTAAAGGATTGTTAGGGCACAGTGATGCTGATTGTGTTTTGCATAGTGTAGCTGAGGCTATAATTGGAGCTTTAGGTAAAGGAGATATTGGAAAGATGTTTCCTGATAGTGATGTGAAGTATAAAGGAATAGCATCGTCTTATTTTGTTAGTGAAGTAAAAACCTTAATGGATAAAGAAGGCTATGTTATTAATAATTTAGATTTAATAATTTATTTAGAAAAACCTATCTTAAAAGACTATAAAGATTTGATTAAAGAAAACATTGCTAAACTGCTTGATTGTGATAGTGCTTTAATAAATATCAAAGCAACAAGAAATGAAACACTTGATGCTATTGGAAGAGAAGAAGGAATTGCATCAGAGTGTGTAGTAATGCTTGTAAAAAAATAAAAAAATTCCAAGAAAACTTTAGTTTGATACGTATATATAGTGAAGTATAAAAATATACGTAAAAGGGGATTAAAAAAAATGAAAAGAATTTTAAGTTTTGTAATGATTTTGGTTGTTTTATTTGTTGTTGGATGTAAAAAAGAAGCGGTAACAGAAGATCTTGTGACAAATCAATCTTTTGATTTAAAGTCAGTTGAAGATGTGAGTGAGATTAAAGGGTTGTTTCAAGTTGAAACTGAAGTTTCTAGAAATTGGTTTGATGGTTTAGCGAGTTTTTTTGGAGTGGAAGGAACTAGCCCTAATGTTGAATTTGATTTATCACGTGTCTCTCCACCAACAGCTGATTTTTCAACGGCAACTCCTCCTCCTTCAAGTGATGCATCAGATAGTGGTTCAGCAGTTGGTGATGCAGTTACTAGTGGAGAGTCAAGTCAAACTAATGTTCAAGTAAAAGGTGTTGATGAAGCTGATATTATTAAAAATGACAATCGTTATGTATATATCATAAATGGTTTAAAAATTAGCGTTATTGATAGTGTTGATGATAGTGTTTATGTTATAGATTTAGTTGATAAGTTTTATCCATCAGAAGCATATTTAAAAGATAATTTGTTAGTAGTGATGGGTTATCTTTATGAGAGAAAAACATATCAACCTTATTATTATTATGATATGCCAATGATAGAACCTGCTATTGATTCTGATACAGTAAATGAGGATGTAGAATATTATTATTATGCAACAAGTAGTACAGTTGTTAGTGTGATTGATGTTAGTGATAAGACTAATATGGAAATCCTAAGAACTGTTACTTATGAAGATTCTAATTTAGTATCTTCTCGTATGGTTGGGAATAGTTTATATTTAGTCTTAAATCAAAATGTAAGAATAACTGATGGAGATGTTTCTCTTCCTGGTTATATGGATACAGAAAAAGAAGGAAAAGTAGAAGCTCCTCTTTCATCAATTTATATTATGAGAGGGTATAGAGGATATCATTCATATAATATTATTTCTTCTTTAGATGTTACAACAAATGAAGAAATTAACTATGAAGTATATTTAGGATACTTTAGAAATATTTATGCATCTACTAGTAACTTATATGTTGTTAATCAAGTAAATACTATAGAATATAGTGATCAAGTATTTAGGATTCCAGAGTTAGTATTTGATTCTAGATATGGTGCTACTTTTTCAAATATTTATAGATTTAATATTGAAGAGGGGAAATTAACTTATAAAGCTAAAACTACTATTGCTGGAAATATTAAAGATCAATTTTCTATGGATGAATACCAAGGAATCTTTAGAGTTGCTTCAACTGTTCAAACTTATGAACCTCTTGAAGTAGCACCTACAAGTGATGGTGTTCCAACGATTGCGATTTTCCCTAGCTGGATGAACAGTTTTAGAACAGAAAGTTTTGTTCATACGTTTGATGTATCTGATAATAAGTTTGAAAGACTTGACACATTAGGCGGTATTGGTATAGATGAAAATATATATAGCGTAAGATTTGACAAAACCCTAGGTTATGTAGTAACATTTAGACAAATAGATCCACTATATAAAATAGATTTTTCTGACCCTACTAATATAGTTATATTAGGTGAGTTAAAATCTCCTGGTGTTAGTGATTATTTACATATTCATAGTACTGATTATATCGTTGGAATTGGTAGAAATTCTATTAGCACTACGAGTGGTACTTTGAATGGAGTCAAAGTTTCTCTATTTAAAGTAAGTGGTGAAGAACTAGAAGAAGTTGATGTATATCTTTTTGAAGGAAATTATAGTAATACATCTGTACAATATAATCATTTGAGTTTAATAACTTTAGAAAGTCAAAGTTTATACATATTCCCTATTACAATTTACAATGCAAATTACAGTGGTAAAACATACATCGCAGTTATTGAAATTAATGAAGAAACAGAAGAAATATCATTACGTGGACTTATTTCAAAACAAGATAATTCAAGCTATTACTATGACTGTCCTAGAGCTGTAGTAGTTAATTCTAAGCTTTATTCAATTTTTAATAGCGAAGTAGTAATAAATGCATTAGATGATAGTTTAACTTTAATTGGAACAATTACTTTAGAAGTTTTGAATTTTTATAATGTTTATGATTATGTAGGTAGTATAGGAGAACCTATCTTAATAGATTAAATGTAAAGGAGGCGTATTATGGAAGAATTACAAAAGAAAGTTATTCTTGCGATAAACAAAATCAGACCATATATTCAAAAAGACGGCGGAGACGTTGAATTTGTTAGAATTGAAGATGGCGTTGTTTATATTAAGATGCATGGGGCTTGCGTTGGTTGTGCTCATTTAGACATGACGCTAAAAGATGGAATTGAAGCCATTCTTTTAGAAGAAGTACCTGGCATTATTGGCGTTGAACTTGATAAATAGTTATTTATTTAAAACCACTTCTTAGATCGAGGAGTGGTTTTTGTTTGGATTTATTAAGTTTAAAAACCTCAACTTGCACAACAAAAAAACCTCAACTTGCACAATAAAAAGACCTCAACTTGCACAATGAAGTTGACAATGAATTAAGTTAATAGTATAATGTAGTAGGTGATTATATGAAAAAATACTATGAAAGAATACTTGATAAAATCCTAAAAGAAGAACTAGAGGCATTTGGTGCAGTTTTAATTACTGGACCAAAGTGGTCTGGCAAATCAACAACAGCTAAAAAAATAGCAAAAACCATTGTAAATTTGCAAGATCCTTTTAAAAAAGAAAGTTATATTAATATGATAGATTTAAATCCTTATCTAATACTTGAAGGAGAAAAGCCATTATTAATTGATGAATGGCAAGAGGCTCCTGTCCTTTGGGATGCAATAAGACATGATGTAGATAATAAAAATGAGAAAGGATTATATATATTAACGGGTTCTCAAAAAGTCGATTCATCAAAAATATCGCATTCTGGAGCGGGTAGAATATCTAGAATATTAATGAGAACTATGTCACTGTATGAATCAAAAGCATCGAATGGGAAAGTAAGCATTGAGGATTTATTTAAAGGGGCAGAGTTTGAACCTACAAGGTCAAAACTATCAATAGAGGATATAGCTAATTTAATAGTAAAAGGTGGTTTTCCTAGTACTATCGATGAAACGTTAAGCGTTGCAAGGAAACAAGTTAGAGGATATATGGATATCATAGCTAGTGTTGAAATCTTTACAGTAGATGGAATTAAGAGAGACTCCAATGTTATGTTTCAAGTTTTAAGATCTCTAGCTAGAAATACTTCAACTCAAGTAACAGATGTTAGCTTAATTAAAGATATTGAAGTAAATAATTTTTTAATTCATAGAAACACACTGTCTAGCTACATAAATGTATTAAAAGATTTATATATAATCGAAGACTTAAAAGCATGGAATCCAAAGCTAAGAAGTAAATCTGCGATAAGAACGTCAGATACAAGGCATTTTATAGATCCTTCTATTCCCGCAAATTTATTAGACGTAGGACCAGAAGATATAATTAGGAATGTTAATACATTTGGGCTGCTTTTTGAATCTTTGGTAGTCAGAGATTTGAGGGTATATGCAGACTTTTTAAATGGAAAAGTTTTTCATTATAGAGATAGTTCAGGATTAGAAGTAGATTCAATAATTCATTTAGATAATGGGAAATGGGCTGCTATTGAAATTAAGTTAGGAACAAAAGAGTTAGACAAGGCTGCAGAGAATTTAATCAAACTTAAAAATGTCGTTGACATTAAATTAGAACCATCTTTCTTAATGATTATTACGGGAGGAGAATTTGCATATAAAAGACCAGATGGAGTTTTTGTTGTTCCAATTGGTTGCTTAAAACCTTAAAGTAAAAAATTATAACAACACATATATATTAGCCACTTTTAGTGGCTAATATGCATATAGTTAGAGTGAAAATAGTAAAATAAGATTTTTCTTTTTTTTGTATAGTAAAATATGGTATAATATGTTTAAGTTGAGGTATGTATCATGGTAAAAAAAGGAGAAATTGTAATTGGGGTAATTACAAATATTTTGGGTTATGGAGCTTTTGTTCAAGTAGATGAATATACTGGATTAATTCATATATCAGAGTTTTCTGATGGGTTCGTAAGAAATATAAACGATTATGTTAGTATTGGTCAAAAAGTAAAATTGAAAATATTAGATGTTAACGAAGCAGAAAAAAAACTAAGACTGACGTATAAAACTTTGCATAAAACAAGAGGAGTAATTGGTGAGATTCCTAAATTTAATATAGGATTTAAATCACTTGCTAGAGCATTACCTGATTTCATAAAGGACCAACAAGAAAAGGGGGAAGACAAATGAAAGTATTAAATTTAAATTATAAAAATGTTTTAAACTTTATAAGTGAAGCAGAAATTTTTGCTTTAGAAAAAGAATTAGATAATGCAAGAAATGCTTTGTTAAATAAAACTGGTAAAGGAAATGATTATGTAGGTTGGGTTAATTATCCACTTGAATACGATAAGACTGAATTAAGTAGAATTAAAGAAGTAGCTTTAAAGATTAGAAAAGATAGTGATGTTTTAGTAGTAATAGGTATTGGTGGATCTTATCTAGGTGCTCAAGCAGCTTTAAAAATGTTGGGTAAATATTTTAGTAGTGAAAAGGATTTAGAAATAATTTTTGTTGGAAATAATGTTTCACCTGAATATGTTAGTGAATTAGAAGTTTATTTAAAGAATAAAGATTTTTCAATTAATGTAATTTCAAAATCAGGAGGAACTATAGAACCAGCCTTAGCTTTTAGAATTTTTAGAAAATTAGCTATTAAAAAATATGGCAAAAAGGCTAATAATAGAATTTTTGCAACAACCGATAAAGAAAAAGGTGCATTAATTAAAATGTCAGTAGAAGAAGGTTATCAAACTTTTTCAATTCCGAGTGATGTTGGTGGAAGGTATTCTGTATTAACTGCAGTTGGTTTATTACCAATTGCTTGTGCTGGTTTTGATATTGATGAAATCTTAAAAGGATCTCTTGATGCATATAATTATTTTGTTAATAAACCATTAAAAGAAAATGATGCTCTATTATATGCATCAATTAGAAATGTCTTATATAAAAAAGGTAAAGTTATTGAATTGTTAGTTTCATATGAACCCAAACTTTATTTTTTAAGTGAATGGTGGAAACAACTTTTTGGTGAATCTGAAGGTAAAGAAACTAAAGGTATTTTCCCTAGTAGTTTGATTTATTCAACTGACTTACACTCAATGGGCCAATATGTCCAAGATGGCCAAAGAATTTTGTTTGAAACTGTAATAGATGTAATGAACGCTAAAAGCGATAAGATTTTAGAAAAAGAAGAAACTGATTTAGATGGTCTGAATTTCTTAGCAGGAAAAGATATTTCTTTTGTAAGAAGAAATTCTTTAGAAGGAACTGTTTTAGCTCATGTCGATGGTGGAGTTCCTAATATCATTCTTGAATTAGAAAAAATAACTCCATATAGTTTTGGATATTTAGTATATTTCTTTATGTTTAGTTGCGGGGTAAGTGGTTATTTACTGGATGTTAATCCTTTTAATCAAGAAGGTGTTGAAGATTATAAAAAGAATATGTTAGCTTTACTTGGCAAAAAAGGGTATGAAGATTTGAAGAACAAGTTAGTAGAAAGAATCAATAAAAAGTGAAAAAAATAGTAATTCTTTTATTGCTTGTATTAGGATTAAGTGCATGTAAGAGTGATGCTTTAACAAAAAAAGAATTGTTTGAGAATGACTATGTTTCTTTTAAAGAAATTGAGCACGTTTTTGAAAAAGAAGATATCAATAAAGCTATTGAAAAGTTAGTTACTGGTAGTGGAATTTTGGTTTTTGCTTTTAATCCTAATATTAGAGATTGTCCTTATTGTGATGAAGCTTTACCAATTATGAACGAAGTGGCTATAGCTTTAGAAATTGATACAATTAGTTATGTTGATATTTATAATGATAGAACAAACAATTCTTATCAATATCAATTGCTTTACAATTATTTATCTAATGTAGGTAATCCAAACGTAATAGATGATATAAGTCTTGAATTGATAGAAAATACCAAGATTATTGTTCCTGATGTTTATGTTATAAAGGATGGTAAGATTTTGGCTCATCATATAGCACTATTAAAAAATGAAGAAAATCAATATATTAGAAATTTAAGTGTTTCACAAAGAGAAGAAGTTTATAATATTTATTATGATATGTTTTCTTTATTACTTGAATAAATAAAAGATAAGTAGAACTTATCTTTTTTTAAAAAAGGAGAAGTGTATGGATTATTCAAATTTTTCAAAAGAAGATTTACTAGAAAAGATTAGAGAATTAGAAACTTTAAATGAACAACTATTAAAAGAAAAACAAGAAGAAAATATGCTTAAATTTTCTTGGAGTGGAAATCTAGGGCATTGGTATTGGGATATCATTTCTAATAAAGTTACCTTTAATCCTTTAAAAGTAACTACTTTAGGGTATTCGATTGAAGAAATCCCTAAAAACATAAGTTATCAATATTTTACTGAAAAACTTCACAAAGAAGACCATAAAAAAGCTATGCAAGCAATGATGGATCATTTGTATGGTAAAAAGTCTGTTTATGAAGTGGAATATAGAATTAAATGTAAAGATGGTAGTTATAAATGGTATTATGATAGAGGAAAAATAACTAAAAGAAATAAAGATGGAAAAGCAATTTTTTTAGCAGGAATTGTTTTTGATATCACGGATAAAAA
>JAQUUM010000009.1:0-4325 GCA_028693885.1 Bacilli bacterium | reverse complement strand
AAAACCTTCAAGATAATTTGATTTCTTGAAGGTTTTATTTATTAATAAATTGCATAATTCTTTTAGTATTCTTCAATTGAAAATTATAAGATAAAATGATATAATAATAACACTATGGAAAAAAGAATAATCATAAATAGTGTTAATGAAATAATTGAATTAGGTAAACGTTTAGGTGAGTTAGCAAAACCTAATATGGTTTATGCTCTTAATGGTGACTTAGGAGCAGGAAAAACAACTCTTACTAAAGGAATTGCTCAAGGGTTAGAAATTGAGGGCATTGTTAATAGCCCGACTTTTACTATTATGAAAATTTATTATGGTAGATTACCTTTATTTCATATGGATGTTTATAGAATCAATCAAGAAACAGAAGACGAAGATTTACTTGAATATTTTGAAATGTTAGGATTAACTGTTATTGAATGGGCTAATAATATTAAAGATATGATTGGTGAGGTTTTAAATATTGATATTACCATAATAGATCAAGAGAAAAGGGAAATATTAATTCATTCTTTGAATGAAGAATATTTTGAAGTGATAAATAATTTATGAAAAAATTAATTTTGGATACAGCAACGGATATTTTATTTGTAGGATTGGTTAGTGAAGAAAAAGTAATTTATGAAAAAAATTTAGCAGGTAAGAATAATCATTCTGAAAATTTAATTAAAATTATTAGTGAAGCTTTAGAAACTAATAATTTAGCGGTTAAAGATTTAGATGAAATTATTGTAGGGATAGGACCTGGTTCTTATACTGGAGCTAGGGTTTCTTTAGTAGTTGCTAAGATGTTTGCTTTTACTCATAATATAGTTTTAAAAATTGTCAGTAGTTTAGATATGGCTTTTAGTGGGCATTTTAAAAGTGACGGGATTTATGCTTTGATGATCAAAGCTAAAAAAGATTATGTTTATGCTAATATTATTGAAGTAAAAGATTTAATAATTTCTAAAATAAGAGAAGATAAGTTCTTATTAAAAGAAGAGTTTTTAAAAGAAATTGAAAACAAAGAATTTATAGTTTTTAGTGAAGATAACATTAGCTTTGATGCTTTAGTAATTGCTAATAAGTTAAAGTTAGAAGAAGTTGCTAATATTCATTTGCTTGAACCTAATTATTTAAGGAAAAGTATATGAAATACTTAATTAGAGAAATGACAATAGAAGATATTCCTGAGGTTATCAAAGGCGAAGAAGAAATCTTTAAAGAAACTTTAGGTTATGATATGTTTTATTCAGAGCTTAAATTAAATCCTTATGCTCATTATTTGGTTTTAGAGATTGATAAATTAGTAGCAGGATATATTGGTTTTTGGATTGAGGGAGAAACTGCTTCGTTTATTAATTTTTATGTTTTAGAAGCATACCAAAATTTAGGCTTTGGTAATATGCTTTTAGACTTTGTAGTTGAATTATGTGAGATGTCTAATGTTGATTTATTAACATTAGAAGTTAGAGTTAGTAATCAAAAAGCAATAGCTTTATATGAAAAAAGAGGATTTAGAATTAGTCATACTAGAAAGAATTATTATAAAGATGGCGAAGATGCATATGTTATGCTTAAAAAAATTAAGGAGAAACAATGTTAGTATTAGGTGTTGAGAGTAGTTGTGATGAAACTTCTGTAGCGGTTGTAAGAGATGGAAAAGAAATTCTTTCAAATATTATTTATTCTCAAATAGATATTCATAAAGAATTTGGAGGCGTTGTGCCTGAGGTTGCTAGCCGTCATCATATTAAAAAAATTACAATTGTTTTTGAAGAAGCTTTTAAGAAAGCTAATGTTTTACCGAGTGATATAGATGTAGTTGCAGTTACTGGCAAGCCTGGTTTAGTGGGTTCTTTGTTAGTTGGAATTAATGCAGCTGAAGCTTTTGCTTTAGCCTTTAATATTCCTTGCATAAAGATAGATCATATAACTGGACATATTTATGCTAATTATATCGAGCACACATTTGATTTTCCGCTACTTGCGTTAGTCGTATCAGGGGGACATACTGAACTTGTGTTAATGAAAGAACATTATTCTTTTGAAAAACTAGGTGAAACATTAGATGACGCTATAGGTGAAGCTTATGATAAGGTGGGAAGAGTTTTAGGACTTCCTTATCCGGGCGGAGTTTATGTTGATAAAATCTCTCAAGGAGTGACTCCAACTTATGAATTACCATTAGTCTATTTAGACAATCAACCTTATAATTTTAGTTTTTCAGGTTTGAAATCAGCGGTTTTAAATATTATAAATAAAGCTAATATGAAAAAAGAAGTAATAGATAAAGCATCTCTTGCGGCGTCTTTTCAAAGTGTTGCGGTTAAAGTATTAGTTGATAAGACAATTAATGCAGCTAAAGAATTTAAAGTTAAAAAAATAGTGATAGCAGGTGGTGTTGCGGCTAATTCTCATTTAAGAAATAGCTTAAAAGAAGCAGCTAAAGCAATTGATTTAGAAGTTAATTATCCAAGCATGAAGTATTGTACTGATAATGCTGCAATGATTGCTGTAAGTGGATATTTTAAATATAAGTTAAATAAGTAATATAAGTTTGGTAAACTTTAAAACTTATTTGATTATGTTAGTATAAAATGTTATAATTTGTATAGAGTAAAAAAATAGAATAGGAGATTCTTATGTGGACAAATTTTAATTTTGATATCATAATCATAATAATTACTATTACTATTTTAATAGTATGTTTTTATCAAGGCTTTTATAAAAGTCTGAGAAGTTTTTTATATATTGTCCTACCTTTAGGATTAACTTTAATGATAAATAAAGCTGTAATAGATTCAGGTATTTTAGATCCTATCTTTATGTTTTTTTATGCTTTTAAATATGGATATACCATATATACTATTTTTTCTGGAATGATTTTATTTGGTTTTATTTTCTTAGCAGTTTGGTTTTTGTTTACTATTACAAGATTCAATAAGCTAGAAAATGTTACTAAAAGAAAAGTTTTGGGTTTAAGATTTGCTTCTTTAACATTCGGGTTAATTGAAGCATATGTATTAATTTTTATTTTGATGAGTTTGCTTTATATCGTTTTACCATTTTCTGACTCTTTTGTATTAACAAAATCATTGTTGAATACTGCTAATCCTCAATATGAGGTTACTGAGATTGCTAGACTTCAAGTTGATTTGAAGAAATACAATAATATTAATACAGATGTTGATATAATTGATGGAGCTAAAATCAAAAGAAATTTTCAAGAATTTAAGATTGCTCAAGAATTGATTTCTGAAATTGACAGAAGATTTACAGAAACAATATATGGATATTTATCAACTGAATCGAAAACATTATTAGATAGTTATTTGCCATCAGCTAATGCTGGATATGCAAGGTCATTACTTGCAAAAGATGGTAAAAAATATGTTTATGATATTTTAATTAGTAAAGAAAAAAACAATGCTAATATTAGAGCGATTAAATCTTTTTATAAAGAGTTGTTTGCTTTAGAAGGCTGGGTTATTTTTATTTTTGACAGAACGATTCCTGAAAACTCGTCTTTAGAGATTATTACTACTGAGATGAGTTTATCTAATACCTTATTTAATGAAAAACTTTCAAGTTTAAAACAATTAGATAAAATGTTAGAAATTGTTGATGATTTTAGAATTTATAAAGATATTTATCCTAATATCTATAATTATTTTGAAATGGTGATACCAGATGTTGATGTTGACATCAGTGCAGGGATATCATATGAAAATTTAAAATTATATCAAAGTTATTTTAATCAATTATTTTATGATGCATCACTAAAAGCGAACTTTATAACATTTTTAAAAGATAATTATTTAAGTGAAACACGAATAGTAAAAGCTATTAGTAGGCTTGAGGTTAGTAGTGTAGATGCTACCTTAAATAGTAATGTTTCAATTTCAAGTAATATCTTTTTGACTGAAAATCCATATTATTTAAATTTCAGTAATCGTTGGAAAAATAATGCTTTGATATTCGGGTATGTTCAAGATGCGATTATATCTGATAATATTCATGCTCAGTTTTTAACCGACTATATTTATTTTAATCATTTGCTTGATACTAATACAAAAGTAGTTAATTCAACTGATGTTTCGTTCTTATTTTTAAGTATAGAGAATTTGATTGCTGATAAAATTTTACTACAAGAAACAGCAATAATTGTATTAGACGGTATTACTTATGATGGTTATCTAGATGATTTAGATAGTACAGCTTTAAACGAATTTAAAGCATCTCCTTATACTTCTGACAGGGTTGATGCATATTTTGCGGGAGGTAGTTAAAATGAACAATAATTTTAATAACCAAAACCCGTATAACAATCAAAA
>JAQUUM010000131.1 GCA_028693885.1 Bacilli bacterium | reverse complement strand
AAGAAAAGAGGTAATAACAAATGCTAAAAGAAATATTAGGAAAAAAAATTATTATTTTTGATGGAGCTTTGGGTACTATGCTTCAAGAAAAACAAAAATTAGGTCAAGATACTTCTTTAGTAAGTATCGAGGATCCTGATTTTTTAGAAGCAATTCATCTTAAATATTTAGAGGCTAATGCAGATGTTATAACTACTAATACTTTTGGTGCGAATAGTTATAAACTTGAATCAGCTAAATATACTTTAACTGAAGTTATAAATGCATCAATTGATGTTGCGAAAAGTGCTTTATCAAAACACAATAAAAAAGACAAATTTCTAGCATATGATATCGGACCGATTGGGCAACTGTTAAAACCATTTGGAGCTTTAGAATTTGATGAGGCTTACTTGATGTTTAAAGAACAAGTATTACTTGCAAAAGATAAAGTTGACTTGTTTATAATCGAAACAATGAGTGATGTTTATGAATTAAAAGCAGCAATTCTTGCGGTTAAAGAAAACTCTACTTTGCCAGTTTTTTCAAGTATGTCTTTTGAGTCAGATGAAAGAACCTTAATGGGAACTGATGTAGAAAGTTATGCTAATATAGCCACAAATTTAGGAGTTGACGCGGTTGGAGTGAACTGCTCGTTAGGCCCTAAAGAGTTGAAAAAAATAGTTTTTAAACTTTTAGAATCAACTAATTTACCTATTTTAGTCCAACCTAATGCAGGTCTTCCTTGTTTCAAAGATGGGAAAACATGTTATAATGTTGGGATTGATGAGTATGTAAAAATAATGGAAGAGTTTGCTTTAGCTGGTGTTAGTATTGTTGGTGGATGTTGTGGAACTAACCCTGAGTATATAAAAAAACTTTCAGAAAAATGTAAAAATATAAAATTAATAAGACCAAAAAATTTAGTAAAAACTAAAGCCTCGAGTTCTCAGATGACAATCGAGATTGGAGAAAGACCAATAGTATGTGGTGAAAGAGTTAATCCTACTGGGAAAAAATTGTTAAGAGAAGCACTTCAAAATCAAGACTTTGATTATGTTATTCATGAGGCTATATCTCAAGAAAAGGCTGGAGCTAATATTTTAGATGTAAATGTTGGTGCTAGTGGAATTGATGAGATTAGTACTTTGCCAAAAGTCATGAAGTTAATACAAGAAGTTGTTATGTTACCATTACAACTTGATAGTGCGAATTACGAAGCATTAGAAAAAAGTGCTCGTTATTATAACGGAATTCCTATTATTAACTCAGTCAATGGTAAACAAGAATCAATGGATAAAGTTTTTCCAATTGTAAAAAAATATGGTACTTTAGTAATTGCATTAACATTAGACGGAAGTGATTTGCCAAAAAATGCTTTTGAAAGAGAATTGATTGCTGAAAAAATAATAACTGAAGCTAAAAAATATGATATTCCTGAAGAACGTATTATCGTTGATTGCTTAGTGTTAACAGCATCAGCTCAACAAGCTGAAGTTATTGAAACTTTGAATGCAGTTAGAAATATAAAAGCAAAATATAAAGTAAAAACAGCTTTAGGAATAAGTAATGTATCTTTTGGGCTACCTAATAGGAATTTGCTTAATAAAACATTTTTAGTGAGTGCTTTAGCTAATTCTCTTGATCTTGCGATTATTAATCCACTTGATAATGAGATGATGGATGCTATTAGTGCATTTAATGTTCTTTATAATAAAGATTTAAATGCAAGTGAGTATATTGCAAAACAAACAAATGAGATTATAGAAAAGAAAGATAACTCTAATTTATCTTTGTATGAGATAATAAAACAAGGTTTAAAAGAAGAAGCTTCAAAATCAGTTAAGGAGTTATTAAAAACAATGGCTCCATTAGATATTATTAATGAAATATTGATTAAAGCTTTAGATGAGATTGGTAGTCTTTATGAAAGTAAAAAAATATTCTTACCTCAATTAATTCTATCAGCTGAAGCAACAAAAGAGGCTTTTGCTGTAATTCAAAAAGAATTTGTAAGTAAGGATGAGAAAAAAGGACCAATTATTCTAGTAACTGTAGAAGGTGATATTCACGATATAGGTAAAAATATCGTAAAAGTAGTTTTAGAAAGTTACGGTTATAAGGTTATTGATTTAGGTAAAGATGTTAAAGCTGAAAAAGTAATAGAAGCATATAAAACATATAAGCCCAAAGCTATTGGCTTGAGTGCTTTAATGACTACTACTGTAGAGTCAATGAAAAAAACAATTTTTATGTTAAAACAAATTAAAGATGTTTGTCCTATTATTGTTGGCGGGGCTGTTTTAACTAGTGAATATGCAAAAGAAATAAATGCAGACCATTATTGTAAGGATGCGATAAGTACAGTAAAGCTTTTAGAAAAAATATTATAAAGAAAAGATAAACTTATAGTTTTATAAGTTTATCTTTTTACTAAATAACACAACTGTTAGTTTTTTTTTGAAAGATTGCTTTATAACAAATTTTGTGGTAAAATAGGGTATTAAATTATGCGAAATGAGGAGAGGTTAATTCATGAAAAGACTTGCTAATTATCATAGTCATGTAGCGTTATGTGG
The DNA here is from genome assembly GCA_028693885.1 of Bacilli bacterium. Classification (GTDB taxonomy): domain Bacteria; phylum Bacillota_I; class Bacilli_A; order ML615J-28; family CAG-698; genus JAQUUM01. The sequence goes on along the minus strand of JAQUUM010000131.1, from coordinate 1,500 downwards.
ACATGCCGAGGGGATTGTTGAAGATTATGTAATAGAAGCTTTGAAGCACAACTATGAAGAAATTGGAATTTCTGATCATTGTCCTGTTCCTATTAGTTGGATGAAAGAAGAGTTATATAATATTTTTTGGTTAAACCAACAAATGACTGAAGCTGATTTTTATGAAAAATATTTGCCTCAATTTGAAGAAAGTATTAATAAACATAAAAATATAAATATTTTAAAGGCTGTAGAAACAGAATATATTGAGGGAAAAGAAGCCTATTATAAAAATTTGTTGATGCATTTAGATTATCTAGTTTTAGGTATCCATTTTTATGAAAGTGATGGCGAATTCATTTCATCATATGGGGCTTTGACTGAAAAAGATTTATATAATTATGCCTTAATAGTTGAAAAAGCTTTAGATACAAAACTATATAAAATATTAGCTCATCCTGAGCTTTTCTTATATCATGTTGGCGAGTTTTTGCCAATTCATGCTGAAATTACAAAAAGAATTATTTTCGCGGCTATGAAGAATGATGTTTATTTAGAAGTAAATGCTAATGGGTTTTATCATCAAAAATATCCAAGAAAAGAATTTTGGGAGATAGTTAAAGAATATAAAAATGTAAAAATTATTTTAAATAGTGATGCTCATTATTTAAAAGATTTCCATGGAGAAAATGTTAAAAAAGCAGTTGATTTTGCTAAGGAATTAGGGTTGAACGTTTCAAGCAAGATTGACTTTTAGGAGGATAAGATGAAAAACTATATGTTGCATACCTCAGAAGGCGTTAGAGACTTCTTTGGAAATGAACTAAAAATAAAAGAAAAACTAATTGCTAACATAAAAAAAGGTTTTTCAAGTTATGGCTATAATATGGTTCAAACACCAACTTTTGAATATATTGATGTTTTTAGTGTTGGCAAAAATACTTTTCAAAAGCCATCTCTTTATAACTTAATAAATAGAGATAACGAGCTATTAGCTTTAAGAAGTGATATGACAGCTTCAATCGCAAGATTTGTTTCTAGCAAAGATAGTGAAGGTGTGATGCCTAAGAGATATTTCTATGTTGCTAATACTTTTAGATATCCAAATATATATCAAGGGAAATCTCATGAGTTTACTCAAGCAGGAATTGAGTTGATTGGTAAAGCTTCAATTAAAGCAGATTTAGAAGTTTTAAAAATTGCTTTAGTTTCTCTAAAAGAAAACTTAGTTAGTACTTTTTCTATTCATATTGGAAGTGTAGATTTTATTGAAACACTATTAACAGAATTAAATATTGAAGAAGTATCAAAAAAAGAAATTTATAAAATTATAGAAGCAAAAGATTTTGTTACTTTAAAAGAATACCTAAATTCACTTAATATTAAGAATAGTGAAAAAGAATTGATCATTGAATTGATGCAATCAGCTGGTAGAATTAATTATATTAGAAGATTAAAAGATAAAATTACTTTAAAACAAACAAATAAAATTATTTGTGAGTTAGAAGAATTTTATTTAGC
>JAQUUM010000008.1 GCA_028693885.1 Bacilli bacterium | reverse complement strand
GAATGCTTTCACCAAGCATTGTTGCTATAGTATCTAAGCCAACTGGGCTTCCTTTATAATCATTTATCAAGACATTTAAAATATCTCTATCAGTTGCATCTAATCCTAAGTCATCAATTTTATGTTCCTTAAAATACATCTCAACAATAATCTCTGTTATTGTTATTGATTTTAAAACTTGAGCTTTATCTCTAATTCCTTTTAAATACTTATTAGCAATTCTAGGTACACCTTTACTTCTTTTAGCAATTGCCTCAATTGCTTTATCTTCTATTTCAAAACCAAACTCGCCTTTAGCATTTTTTAACTTTGTGGCACTGTTTCTTATTAGCTGAGTTAATTCTTCTATTGAACAAAGAGATAATTTATATTGTAAAGAAAAACGATCTCTAAATGGTTTTTCTAAAAGCCCTAAATGATTGGTTGCACCAATCAAAGTAAATTTAGGTAGCTTTACAAACTCATTTATAACTTCTTTGTTTTCTTTCTTTAAGTATGATATAGAATAGCTCTCTAAGGCGGTATAAATCGCCTCTGCTGCAGCTTTATTGATTCTGTGGATTTCATCCACAAAAACAATATCGCCTTCATTTATGTTAGATATTATTTGAACAAAACTATTAACATCTTTAATAGCAGGTCCATTCATTATCACAATATTAGCATTCATTTCACTAGCGATTACTTTAGCAAGAGTGGTTTTACCAAGACCTGCTGGTCCATAAACCATAATATGTTCTAATGAATCATGACGCTGTTTAGCCGCAATGATTGCTTCTTTTAAAGATTTAACTGTTTGAGTTTGTCCTACAAACTCAGACAATTTCTTTGGTCTTAAAATATCTCTATCATCTAAATATAAATTTTTACTTATCTTTTTATTTTTTTGTTTTTTAATTATAAATTTATTATAAGTTTCTAATTGATTATCTAGTCTTATATATTCTTTCTTTAAAGGTTTAATTAGTTTTCTTGAAATACCTTTATCTTTAATAAGCTTATCTATTTCTAGAAATAAAGTAATACTTTTACCTACTTCTTTTTTTAATTTAGAAGGAATATTTGAAAACAAAATATTATTTAAGTTTTGAACAATACTCATCAGTTGTTTTAAAACATTATTTTCTTCTTTAGATTTTATAGATTTAATTGCTTCAACAATTAAATCTTTAGTATTAAGATATTCTTTTTCTATTGTTAAAGGCATTTATTAATCTCCTTTATTTATAAGTTTATTATTTCTTGATAAACACTTGATTTTTCTTTATAAAAACAGTTAAGAATATAATCTTTTAAATTCATAATTTTTAAATTATTATCTTTTCTTAGCTTTTTACCATAACTATTATATTCAGCTTGAATCAAAAAAGTATGAGTATAAATCTTAGTTCTTTTTTTAAGTATATTACTTAACGATTCTTTATAAGATGAACATTGAGTTACTTTTTCATGAAATTGATAATTATCATTATCACCAGTTTTTTTAAAACTAAATTCAATGATAATTATATTATTACCATTTAATAACATGTAATCAATTCTACTAGTAGTATAAGGAATATGGTATTCAGCAATAATACTAGTTTCAGCTATATGCTTATGATCTAAAGATTCAATTAAAGAAGAAATTATGTTTATACTATCAAGCCAAGAAATTACTTCTTTATCATCAACATCTAATCCTTGTTTAATAGCATATTCTTTAAGGTTAGTAAAGTATTGATAACCTTCAACTTTTTTAATTCTATCATCTAGTGACATATCACGGATTTGCCAGTCAACTGATCCTAGTTGAAGTTTAAAAATAGTTTTTTTGAATTCTAATAGATTTTCAAATGCAAATAAACACTTCATTAATAGAATACCTTTCAGTCTTTTTTATAAAATTTTTCACAATAACTTCTCTAATTATAGCACAACACTATAATTTTTTAAAGTTTATTTTTAAAGTTAAAAGCAAGATCTTCATCTTGCTTTAATACTTTTACTTTTACTGTTTTAACACTAACTAATTAGTCCTTCAAACACGCTATAGGAACAACTACCACACCATCTTCTCTTTTATATGCTGTTGGTGCTCCTGTCAATACCATTAGGAAACTTGGTTTTTTTAAACTAGGGTCAATTATATTTTTTAATTTAATTAAATTTCTAGCAGCATCATCAATCTCATTCCCCCCAAGTTTGACTTCAATTGCTCCCCAGCTTCCATCACTCAAATGAATTATAGCATCAACCTCTAACCCATCACCATCTTTATATTGATATAGTTCTCCACCTATACTCTGAGCATAAATTCTTAAATCTCTATGACATAAAGACTCAAAGAAAAAGCCAAAAGTTTCTAAATCATTTACTAAATCACTTGGTTTTGCATCCAAAGCAATCGCTGCAATAGAAGGATCTATGAACTGCCTTTTATCAGCAGTTCTAATTGTAGTTTTTGACCTTAACCTAGGTGACCAAGCCTTTACATTTTCTATTACATATAATTTTTCAAATGCCGTAACATAAGATGTAAATGTCTTAATATCTATTGTTGAATCATTTGCAGCTACATCAGATTGTAAAGTTTTATTAGTAGCAAATGTAGATATATTCCTAGCATAAGTTCTAAGAATTGCTTGAGCTCTACGTGGATTCCTTTTAATACCATCAACATCAACAATATCTTCAGTTGTTAAAGATTTAAAATAGGCTGACACTAATGTTGAGAATTGATCTTGTCTTAAAACTGTTTCAGGCCATCCGCCTCTACATACTACATATGCTAATTCATCAAAAGACAATTTAGATTTTCCAAATACAGAATCTTCTTTAGCAAATAATTTTCTAAGTGATACCTCGCCACTAGATTCTCCAGACTCCCACAAACTCATTGTTCTCATAACAATTTTTGAAATTCTACCAGTTCCGCTATGACGTTTTTGATCTTCAATTGGTTTTGCTGAACCCGTTAAAATATATTGTCTAGGAAGCCCAGTTTCGTCTATATCAGTTCTAATAAAATCCCATATGTCAGGAATTTTTTGCCACTCATCAAACATAAGCGGTTTATCACCTTTCAACAAATTTTCCTTACTAGTTGTTGAATAGGCTAAATACTGTCTATATGTTATAGGATTTTGCAATTTAACAATTGTTTTTGCAAATCTTGCACCGGTTGTAGATTTTCCACACCATTTAGGACCTTCTATTGCAATACAGCCTAAAGCATTTAGTTCAGTTTCAATTGTTTTTTCTATTAATCTATTAATATATCGTTGCATATTATCCTCCTATACAACTTTATAATACTCTTTTTTTATTTATATGTCAAATGAATTCCCATTTTTATGGAACTTTCATTCCCACTTTTGCGGAACTTTCATTCCCACTTTTGCGGAAACATCTTGATACATCCTTATAATAACTAATGTATCACAAAAATTAACTTTGTTTAAATTTATTTTAATTATCTTCTATACAAAATACAGCATATAAAGGTATTGACTTTATATCTTTTTCAAATCCAAAATTTCTTTTTGATATTCTAATAGAATATTTTGGATTGTACTTTTCTTTATAAACTATTAGACTTTTAGATCTGATGTTTTCATTTGATTTTACTTCAATAGGAATGATGTCTTTTCCTATTCTAGCAATAAAATCTATTTCAGCTTGATTTTTACTAGTCCAATAAAACAATTTAAAATTATTAGAAATCATTTGGCTATTAACATAGTTTTCAGTTAATCCACCTTTAAAATCATTAATTAATTGGTTTTCATAATAAACATCATCAAACAAAATATTTTGAGATGCACAACAAAGACCTACATCATTCATAAAAAATTTAAAATCAGCTAAAGACCTATAAGCATTAAGAGGTAACTTTATTTGTTCAATTCTATAAAGTTGATTAGCAATTCCAGAAAGACATAACCATTCTATAGCATTCTCAAATTCAGCCGCCCTCCCTCCTTTTTTCAATAGATTATATTGAAATTTTTTATTTTCTTTTGCTAATTGAGTACTAATATTTTTATAAACAATTTGAGTTTTTGGTATTTCACTTTCTTTATTATATTTCCCCATATCGTTTCTATATGCAAGCAAAATCGCTTCTTGCTTATTTCTTGACAAAATATAATTATTAGTCTTAAAATACATTTCAACAACTTCAGGCATTCCACCTACTAACAAATATTCTTTATATAGATTAAAGGCTTTTTCATGTAGTAATGTTTCTAAAGGACTATTTGATTCATAACACTCTCTAATTTTATCTATTAGAAACTCTTCTTCTTTTGCCATCAAATATTCTTCGAAGTCCATCGCATACATTTCTAAAAATTGAATTTTACCAACTGGAAAAGAAAAGTTTTCCCGATGAACCGAAACACCTAATAAAGAACCTAAAGCTATAATATGATAGTCATTATCAGTCTCATTAAAATACTTTAATGAATTTAAAGCTTCAGGACATGCTTGAATCTCATCAAAAATTATTAATGTTTGATGAGGAATAATCTCTTTTTTTAAATAATTAGAAAGTTTAGCAACTATATTTTTAGGTCTTAAGTCTTTAAACAAACTACTCAATAATTGTTCTTGTTCAAAATTACAGTATGCTACATTAGTATATTCTTTATCGCCAAAAATATTTGCTATATAGGTTTTACCAACTTGTCTAGCCCCTTGTAAGATTAACGGTTTTCTATCCTTATAATTTTTCCATTCTACTAATTTTTGATATATTTTTCTTTTCATAACGCACCTCACAATTATACTATATCATTTTAATGTTAAAAATGCAATGCTTTTCACACTTTTCGGCACATAATTTTTGTTGTTTTTTACATTTTTCGACACATAACTTATTTTTGTTATTAAATTAAAATAGTAATTCCCACTTTTGTGGAAAAAACTATATGCAGTTTTGAAATAATTTAGCATTAAGTTTGACTTTTATATTAAAAAAATAAGAGTTCAACTCTTATTTCTTTTTAATAACTTTATTTTTAATAAAAGGTTTATCCATCTTCTTAGTAATAGGAATATCCATTTTCTTCTTAATCTTATAAACTAAATCATTACATGCTAAAACATAATAGTCTTTCAAATCATTGATAAAGAATTGAACTGTCTTATTAGTAATAGAACCATAGTTCTTTGGATTAAAATCTCTCATTTGTTTTTTTAATGTTAATACAACATAAGAAAAATCAGCAAAGCCATCTTCATCTAAATTAGTATCGATAATATTATCGACTAATTTTACTAAAGCTTTTATTTCTTCTGTTTCTTTGGATTCTTTTTTATCTTCTATTCTTTTTGTTGCTTCAACTGGAGCAATAATCTTTTCAACACTTATAAAAGTGTTGAAACTATTTTTATAATCTTCAGTTGCTCTATTGTCTCCTGCTCCTACTACATATTTATTAGCTTTTTGTAAGGTTTTTACTAAAGGTGTAAAATCACTATCACTAGAAGCTAGACATATACAATCAATATAATCTTTTTCTAACAGTGACATTGCTTCGATTGTGATTCTAATATCAACTGCATTTTTATATTTAGAATATGCTATCTGTGACATTGGTTCTATCCCATATTTAATAAACTTTTCTTTAATAGTCCCATCGCTTAAATTTGAATAAAAAGCATATTTTATTATTATGTCTCCTATTTCATTTAATTCTTCAAATAAAACCGGAAAATACTTTTCTTGAGTGAAATTATCATAATCAATCAGTAAAGCTATTTTTTTTATTTTTCCGTTCTTCTCATGTTTTTCCATTTTTACTCCTCACAAATTTATTCTACTTAATATATATTAGTAGAATAAATTAATATTACTCTTTTTTTAATACAGTTAATTCTAACACAATTATTATTATTTTAAAACATTTATATTTTTTTGATTAGCTTAATATATATATTAACAATATTTTTAACATTACTCTTTTATTTTTTAAAACATTTCACGTTTTCAACGTTAAAATATTATTAATTTTTCACGTTTTCCGCGTTAACAAGCAAAAACATTATTTTTGCTTATAAAATTAATAGGTAAAAGAATCTCCTTTTACCTATTTTAATATTGCATATTAGTTCATTTTAAAAAGCTTGCCCAATTATTATCTTTATCTAATTCCATTTTTACTTCTTTTAAATCACTAATGTAATTAGTGATTCTAGAATCCACTTGAAGATAAAAATCATCAATTCCATATTTTCTAACTATTGCAGTTAGTTCATATAATACAAGCCCTATAGCATGTGTTTTAACATGCACAGTACTTAGTCCTTGAGCTATAGCATGTAATAAAGCAATTAACTCTAAACTATCAACTTCTTTAGCAATTGCATGAACTTTTAGAATTGAAGTTTTAGCTTCTTTCATCTTTACTAAGCCTTCTTTCCACCTCTTACATAAAAGAATAGCTTCTTTAATTCTTTCATCATCAAAATTATTATTCTTTAATTCTTGATAGATCCTATCAACATTTTTAAAAGCCCATAATATTAATACTTTATGATTTGTTTTATTAAACGAATCATTAAGTGCTTCAATTGATAAACTATTTTGATTAAATAAAATCAAATTTTTTCTTTTATATTTTTCTCTAACATCTAAAAATTTTTCCATTATTCTTCCTTTAAAATTATAAAGTTTAAAGCAATTTCAGTTTATTAATTGCTATCATCTACAATTGTTAATTTTACCATTCCATAGCCATCCCCAGAAGAAACATAAATCATTGTCGTACCAGCTGACAACGCAGTAATTGTTCCGATATTACTAATTGAACAAACTGAACTATTAGTTGATATTATATTACATCTTCTACAATCATATGGATAGTCTGAAATACCATAGATATAAACTTGATAATAGCCATGTTCACTATTAGCTAGAGTCTTAGAAATTGTAGTTAAACCATCACCCCTTACTCCACCTATTTCACTACTTTGATATACTTTTACAGTAAGACGAAAATGCGCTGCACAAACTATTATATTAATTGTTCCTTTTACACTAGGGTCAGTTACTAAAGAGGCTGTAATCGTTGCAGTGCCAGATTCAACACTTGTGACTCCCCCATCACTATCAACTGTTGCTATTTCTGTATTACTACTACTCCATATAACATCTTTATCCCCATCTACTGATAATTGATATATCTCTTTTTTAAAGAATATAGTTTTAGTAGCAATTATAATTAAATCTCCACTTGCATCAGAATCAATAACAGTTACATCCATACTTGACCTAATATCTATACCATCTTCAAAATATGCCGTAATTGTTGCAGTGCCAGCTGCAACACCATATATTTGGCCATTATTAACTAACGCTACATTAGTATCACTTGATTCCCATAAAATATTACCAATTATAGATGTAATAGCAGTTAATGTAATTTGAGCATCTTTATCAACTAGATTAGGTCCAAAAACATAAAATGCTGTTTCATCACTATTATCTATAATTGTTAAAGTTATAATACCTAGAAATTCACCATACCTAACAAAAATTGATACTGTACCTGTAGATAAAGCATTAATATCTCCATACTCACTAACTTTACAAATAGAACTATTACTAGTTGTTATTGTACATGCTTTTTGACTAATCGAATTCCCAAGAGCTCCAGTTTTATCATAGGCATAAACTTTATAAAATCCATTTTTGCTATCAGCTAAGTTCTTAGAAATTTTAGTTAAACCAATGCCTGATGAACCGCCAATCGCACTACTTTTATATATTTTTACATTTAATAAAGCATAATCTGCTAAATAGACTGTTAGAGTAATTGTACCTTTTACATTAGGATCAGTAACTAAAGAAGCCGTAATTATTATATTTCCAAATGTAATGCCTGTAACTAAACCATTACTGTCAACATCTGCTATTTTCGTTATATTACTACTCCATGTAACCTCATATCCACCTTCAATTGATAATTGTGAAGTACTTCCCCTTTCAAATACAGTATCGGTTGCATTTATGGTTAGAGATTTGGGATTGTCAATAACAGTTATAATAATACTTGAACTAACACTTGTATCATATACTAAGCTCGCTGTAATAATTGCAGTTCCAACAGCTGTAGCTGTAACTAAAGCACCATCAATCCTAATCAAATCAGTTTCCAATGTAGTAAACGTAACTAAGTCAATACTATCAATATCATTTAAAATAGGATTTAAGGTAATACTTTCTCCTATTTCCATAGTAATTTCATCATCTTCAAAATCAATTGCGGGTGCATTTAATCTTGTAACTGTAACTGTATATAATTTGGTTTTTCTACCTCTTGTAACTAGTATATATACAAAATTATTTCCAACTGAAAGATCTATTGTTTTTGAAACAATTTCATTGGTTGCTGAAATATCACTATATAAAGCCCAAGTTGCTTCATTACTTACAACAATCTGATCAATGAACGAATACGTAGTTGTTGTATTTGAAACTTCCGTATACATAAAAGTTTCATCAAATTCAAATTCTGTAGCACTAACTATACCCACAAAATTACCTTTGCTAGCACAACCTGCTAATGTTATGCTAGCAAACAACATAAACAATAATATCAAAACTCTTTTAAGTTTAAACATCTTTCCCCCTAATTATTAATAATAATGACTAATCAAAAAGGTGAGAAAATCAATTTTAAAATCCTTGTTTCCTCACGTTGCTTTATATATTATTCCTCTTACTAATATTATAACATCAATTGCTTTGATAAATCTACCTTTAAAAAGTGAGAAAAACTTAAACTTAATATTCATATAAGATATATTTAAAAAAGCAAGAGACACTCCTCTTGCTTAACAATTTAGTATCTAATATATATTAACAATATTTTTTAATATTACTCTTTTTATTTTATAAAATTAAAAAGTGAGAGACGCATCTCCCACTTCGTCCTGAGGCTTCTAAAGTTTCCCAAGCTCATCACAAATAATTATACACTACTATAATTTTTATTTTATCTTTTTGGTCTCACATCATTGACAATCCTACATTTAGCAATTGCATGAACTTTTAGAATTGAAGCTTTAGCTTCTTTCATCTTTACTAAGCCTTCTTTCCATCTTTTACATAAAAGAATAGCTTCTTTAATTCTTTCATCATCAAAATGATTATTCTTTAATTCTTGATAGATCCTATCAATATTTTTAAAAGCCCATAATATTAATACTTTATGATTTGTTTTATTAAACGAATCATTAAGTGCTTTAATTGATAAACTATTTTGATTAAATAAAATCAAATTTTTTCTTTTATATTTTTCTCTAACATCTAAAAATTTTTCCATTATTTATCCTTTATACTATAAAGCGAGAGACTTTATCTCTCACTTAGTCCTAAGACTTAGAGCAATATCAATTCCGTTAATTAATATCATCTACAATAGTTAAAATTACGTATCCAACGATGTCTTCATACGTAACACTAATTTCTGTTGTTCCAGCAGATACCGCAGTAATAGCACCATATGTACTAACAGTACAAACAGAACTATTATGAGTAGTTATTGTACATGCTATACGACTAATTGAATAACCCGATATATCATAAATATAAACTTGATAGTATCCAGGTTCACTATCAGCCAAATCCTTAGAAATTGTAGTTAAACCAATGCCAATTGCTCCGCCAACTTCACTACTCTGATATACTTTTACATTCAAAAATCCATCTGCTAAACAAACTGTTAAATTAATTGTTCCTTTTACATTAGGATCAGCTACTAAAGCAGCTGTAATTATTACATTACCAGGTCCAATTCCTATAACTAAACCACTACTATCAACTGTTGCTATTCCTGTTATACTACTACTCCATGTAACAGCATACTCTCCCTCTACTGATAATTGAGAAGTCGTGTCCCTTGCAAATACAGTCTCAGTTGCATTTATAGTTAGAGAAGTTGGATTTTCATCAACAGCATCAGGATCAATAACAGTTATATTAATACTTGACCTATTATATATATTATCCGCAAAATATGCAGTAATTGTTACAGCCCCTGCTGCAATACCGTATACTTGGCCATTATTAACTATTGCTATATTAAAATCACTTGATTCCCATAGAATATCACCACTTATATTTGCACTAGCAGTTAAAGTAATACTACTATCTTTATTAACTTGATTAGGTCCAGAAATAGAAATCATTGGATATGGATGTGTAATAACTCTAATTATAATATCTTTTGAAAATTCACCAGTCGGCCCTAACGTAACCCTAACAACTGTAGTGCCTACTGAAAGACCTGTTACAAGTCCAGTTTCAGACACTATTGCAACACTAGTTTTAGAAGAAACCCAACACAAACTAGAATAATAGTTATTTTCATACGAAACTGACAATTGACTAGTAAGACCTATCTTAACGTATTCATCACCCTCTATAGTAATTGTACCCGGCCCATTTACATCATTTACATATAATTTGATAGTACCAGTTATTGAAGTATCTAATTTGGAAGTTGCTGTAACTGTAGTTACACCTACACCAACAGCACTAACTAATCCAGTTGGAGAAACTGTAGCAACACTACAATCACTACTATTCCATGTTACTGCATTAGATGCAATAAAAGGAGTTGGTGTAACTATTAACAGTGCACTTCCGCCTACTCCTAAAAAAGTATCAATAGCACTTAATTCTAAAGCAGTTAGAATAGTTGAACTTGATTGAGTTATCGTAATAGTAATAGTATCTGATATATTACTATCAGTTGATAAAGTAACAGTAACTGTTGCAGTTCCAACAGCTGTAGCTGTAACTAAAGCACCATCAATACTAATCAAATCTGTTTCCAATGTAGTAAAATTAACTAAGTCAATACTATCAATATCATTTAAAATAGGATTTAAGGTAATACTTTCTCCTACTTCAATATTAATTTCATCATCTTCGAAATCAATTGAAGGTGCATCTAGTCTTGTAACTGTAACTGTATATACTTTAACTTCGCTACCTCTTGTAACTAGTATATATACAAAATTATTTCCAACTGAAAGATCTATTGTTTTTGAAACAATTTCATTGGTTGCTGAAATATCACTATATAAAGCCCAAGTTGCTTCATTACTTACAACAATCTGATCAATGAACGAATACGTAGTTGTTGTATTTGAAACTTCCGTATACATAAAAGTTTCATCAAATTCAAATTCTGTAGCACTAACTATACCCACAAAATTACCTTTGCTAGCACAACCTGCTAATGTTATGCTAGCAAACAACATAAACAATAATATCAAAACTCTTTTAAGTTTAAACATCTTTCCCCCTAATTATTAATAATAATGACTAATCAAAAAGGTGAGAAAATCAATTTTAAAATCCTTGTTTCCTCACGTTGCTTTATATATTATTCCTCTTACTAATATTATAACATCAATTGCTTTGATAAATCTACCTTTAAAAAGTGAGAAAAACTTAAACTTAATATTCATATAAGATATATTTAAAAAAGCAAGAGACACTCCTCTTGCTTAACAATTTAGTATCTAATATATATTAACAATATTTTTTAATATTACTCTTTTTATTTTATAAAATTAAAAAGTGAGAGACGCATCTCCCACTTCTTTTTCCTACAATTATATATTATACATTTAATAAGAAATTACTCTTTTTTTATTTATAATTTTCAAACACTTCTTCTAAGATACTAAAAGGAGCTGGTCCTATATCTAGTAAAATAGTATGAAATAATAAATCAGAATAATCACTTCCCATTTTATCTTTAAAATTTGTTTTCAAATCTTGGATTTGAAAATATGTAAAAAAGTATTCCATATACATAAGTGGTATTTCTAATAAACTATTATATAATTCTTCTACTTGAGATGTTTCTAATTGAAAGTAATTATTTAAAAATGTAGTGGCTTCACTTAAATCCCAACCATGATAATGAATTCCAATATCTAGCAAACATATAATTATACTACTTGATGTATCCATATATTCAATAGCTTTTTTAGCACTGCTATCAACCATTCCTACAACTTCATTTTCAATATACTTAGCCCATCCTTCTGAATATCCAGTGTAGTCGATTATTTTTCTTACATCGTGAGCATCTGTATTTTTAAAATACACATGTTGAAATAAATGTCCTGGGTAGCTCTCATGAGCTACAGTTTGAAACAATGTATTATTAACATCTGTTAGACTTGTTGGATTAAGATAAATATATTCTTTTGAGTTAGTATCAATTGGTGAGATTAAATACATCGCCGCAGCAACACTATCTTGCATGTTTTCATACATCTCTTTAACTTCATATTCAATTTCAATATCAAGCAAAGGAAAATCACTCATATTAGTTTTAAAATATTCTATTAAATTATCAACTTCTAATCCTTCCATTAAATCAAGAGTAAATTTTGAATTGTACTTACTTTGATTTAAACTATAATTTATTAGAAGTCTACTTAATTTAACTTCTAAATAATCTTCAAGTTCTGGTATTGTTAAATCAGATCCAATATTAGCTTGAAAAGATGCTTGATAATAATCCATTCCATTTAAATAATTACATATGGCCCCATTATGTGTAACAACACCCTTTAAAGATACTAAAGCATCTTTTAAGTAAATATATGCATCAACAAAATCATTTTCAATTAAACTTAAATTTTCTGCTTTTAATGAAGTTTTTTCTGTTTCAGTTAAAAAACTTAAATTATCAATCTTTTGATTAAAAACTTCAATTAAATAATTTTCTTCTTGATTGATTAAATCTTCACATTGAGTGATGATTTTATCAATCGCAGTATCAGTTAATCCAATATTACTATTACTTCTAATAGACTCATATGAAATAATATTTTCAAATGTATCTTTGGTTGTACTTAGATAATCAAAATAATGATTAATATCGGCTAAATCATCAAAGCGATATTCAGCTAAACTAAACGGTAACATTAATTGATAACCTAAACTACTATTTAAGATAGCATCATATCCTGCAAAATTCTCAAGTAATAAATTTCTATCTATATAATCAATTAAGATTTTTTTTGTTAGAATTTGAGAGTTAGATAAAGTATCATCTGAAAAAACTATAATTCTATTTTTCAAATCTTTTAAATCTAGGAAATCTTCTTGTAGTTCTGATGTAAGAAATGAATAAGGTATAACTGTTAAATCAGTTATCCCATATTCTTCTGGATACATTAAAGAATAATTAACATTTAATGGATCGGTTCCCAAAAACTCTAAAAATGCTTCATCTAATAAAGCATTAAATTCTACATTATCAATTCTATCATTTGTATCTTTAGTACAACTAATTAATGTAAAAGATAGAATTGTTATTAATATAAATAAAAATAGTTTTTTCATGTTTTTCCTTCTATTCCTTTATTTTATAGTTACTATTTTACCTTGTTAATAACCTTAACTAAATACTCTCCAAATATCTCAATATTTTCTTTTCTAAAGCCAAAAATCTTGTTCAAATCTTCTTTTGTTTTAGGTTTCATTTTTGCAAGATAACCTGCAACTTTATCACTATATACTTCTTCTTCAGTTAGTTTATTATACCTGGAAATCTTTGGACGCTCTTCTAATAATGCTTTATACAAATCATCATTTGTATTACTATTATTAGAAGTTTTTAAATTATTAAAAAATTCTATTATTTCTTTTCCAAAAGTTTCTATCTTCTTTGCTCCAAATCCTTTAACTTTATTCAAGTCTTCTAACTTTTGAGGATTAGTTTCAATTAAACTATTCATTTCTTCATTATTGTAAACCATATACAAAGGAAACAATTTATATTTTTTTGATAAAGCAATTCTTAGTTCTTTCAAATCTGACTCAATTTGTGTTTCGGGTTTTTCTATAGCATTACTAACTTTTTCAACCTTTTTTTCCTTGATTGGTAAAAATTCAATTGATGAAATTCCTTTTTCTGTGATTTCTTTTTGATGAAATTCCTTTATCTCTTCAATAATTTTTTTTACATATTCAGCTCTTAATATAGTGACTTGCATCATCTCAGCTGTTACCTTGGCATCATTTGTTAAATCAGACGTAGTAATAATCCATAGATGAGTTAAATCATGTCTTTTTTTAGCGCTAGCTAATTGATTTATAGGACCTGTGCCAACTCTGTTTTTCCAATATTTAGCCTGGATCCCAATACGATAAACACTTCCATCGTCTTTACGAACTGAGACAATTAAGTCAGCTCCTCCATCGCCTTTCCCTTTGGCACCCATTTTTTTTGCTTCTTTTCCATCTACATCTTTAAAATAATAGTATAAAAACCATTCAAACTGATCGTAATCATAATATTCATCATTCATTAATTGATCAAATGAATTAGGAAATTTAAAATCAATCTTCTTATTTTGATATAGTATTTCATTTGTTAAACTCATATATCCCCCTTTAATTTTACTTTTATATATTCTTACCCTTCAATCAAAAAATCAAAGTACAAATATTCAGGTAATTCTTGATCTAATTCTATATCGAATAATAATGTGGCTTTACCATTATTATTCGACTCTCTAGTATTTGTTAATACCCCTTCGCCTACATAAGTAAAGGGCAAAGTAATTCCATCTTCTTCATCCATTTTTCTAATAAACAAATGTACTTTCTTTGTATTCCTTAGCTTTATTCCAGTAGAATTATCAACCGTTGTATTGTTTTCGCTTTCCCATTGAAATATCTTTTTTGATATTACTTTATCTTTATAATTGTGTAGTTCTTCTTTTGTTTTATCTTTCTTTAATCCAACAAATATATATGTTGTACCATCAGCATCAAATTTAGTTCCTTTCATAAACATAAAAGAATCTTCTAATAATACCATCATAATTTGTTCTTTATAGTAATTAGCGTAATATTTAAACTTAGTATCAAATTCTCCAAATTCACTATCAAATCTACTAATTCCATAATCTATCAAATCTAAAACAAATGCTTTAAATTCTTTATCAATTTTATCTACATTAATACTATTATCGCTTTTAATTAAACTTTTCTTTTTTAAATGTTTTAAAGCATGTTCTATAATTTTAATATCATATATATAATTATCATTTAGATATACATTATATAAATTATCAACATTACCATTATTTAATAATTCTTTAATTATTAAATATTCATCAACTCTAACTAAAGGTAACATCTCAGATAAAGTATCAATAAAATAAATTTCACCATTCTCAAAAATTGGAATTGAATCTTCATCAATCTTTTTTAAGAATGTATAATAACTTTTGTTTTTCTGATTTGAAATCTTAGATTTCATTAATCTAATTAAATCAGGAGCATTATCATTTTTTAAATAATTTAAATGATCTGGATATTTTTGAAGCTGAAGGTACTTTTTAAAATTATAATAATCTTGTTTTAAAAAATTAAGACTATTGAAATTTGTTTTTTCAATATAACTTAAGATTTCATCTTTTGATAATTCATCAATATGAATTTCGACACCCGGTAAATCTAAAGCTTTAAAATCAGTTTGAACTAAATTAACTAAAAATTTCTTTTCAATAATATTGTTTTTAGCTAAGCTTCCTAAAGCCATAGCTATTTGAACACTTCTATCATAACTATTACCAATAAAATCTAGAATTGTAACATATTCTTTATTCTTATATTTTCTTAAACCTCTGCCTAATTGTTGGATAAAGATAGTAGATGATTCAGTAGGTCTTAAAAATAAAATCATATTTACCGCAGGAATATCTACACCTTCGTTTAAAATATCAATCGCAAATAATATTTCAAGTTCATCAGTTTCATCTTGTAATCTTTTAAATGCACTTAACCTTTCGCATGTTGAATTAGAACCCATTAAAGCCAAAGTTGAAAAACCTTTTTCTTCCATTAATTCTGCCATAGTTCTTGCATGTTCAATATTCTTACAAAAAGCTAAACACTCTAGTTTTTCATCTTTCAATTTATGAGCAAGAATCTCTTTCTTAATAAAATCACCACTAATATCACTACTATATTCTCTAATAAATTTTTTGTAATCTTTAACATTATAATCAATCAAATCATTTCTGATACCATAGTACTTAAATGGCACTATTAAATCATATATAATTGCATCTCTTAGTCTTAACTCATATGCTACATTATTTTCAAATAAACCAAATACATCTTTAGTATCCATTCTCTCAGGTGTTGCAGTTAATCCTAATAAAAATTCAGGCTTGAAATATTCAATTATTTTTTGATATGTGTCACTTGTTGCATGATGACATTCATCAATCACAATATAGTCGAATTCATCTTTGCTAAACATATCTAAATTTTGACTCATCATAATGTTTGTTGCAAAGATAAAATCACTACCTAAATCCTTATTATTACCATTATATATTCCGTATGATCTTTCACCTTTAAAAATATTCTTAAAAGTTTTTAAAGCTTCTACTAATATGGTATCTCTATGCACAACAAACAATAACCTTGAAGCTCCAAATCTTTTAGCATCAAAAGCAGCAAGATAAGTCTTTCCAGATGCCGTAGCTGCAATAATCAAAGATTTACTGACGCCTAAATCTCTAAATCTTTTTAATTCTTTTAAAGCTTTACCCTGCATATGGTTTGGTTTAATATCAGCTTTGATTTCAATATCATCCATATCCCAAGAAACAACAGCATATTCTAAATCTAATTTATATTTATCAATTAAATTCCTATTTAATTTTTTCGTACTATCCCAAAGTATTTCAAACTCTTCTAAAGCATCATTATAACTTTCAGTTTCTTCATTTGATACAACTGAAATATTCCATTCAATATTTTTAAGTAATGCATATCTTGTAATGTTCGAAGATCCAACTATTATTTCAAACGAATCTTCATATTCAAAAATATACCCTTTTGAATGGAATCCATTATCATCAAAACATTTATAATCTAAGTGACATTCAAAATTAGGATAATTTATTTGTAATTCTAGAAATTCATCTAATGAAGGTATATCAGTAAAGTTTTGATAAGTTGACGTTATCACCTTACCAATAGCACCTCTTCTTAAAGCTTCTTTAACATCATCTATTATTAAAACTAAACCAGCTTTTTTAATAAAACTAACTGAAAAATAAAATCTTTTACACTTAGAAAGATTTTCTTTTATTTTATCTAAAAACTTAAGTTTAGAAATGTTTGAAATAAATTTTTCCAAAATTACACCTCGAAATATTTTCCGCGCCTTCTAAATTATATCACTTTATAACTGATATTTGAATATTTTTTTAAATTAATAAAAGCATTGAAAAATTTCAATGCTTGTTTTCTAGCTTTTTAAATGTGAATGTAGCACCTTGATCTAATTTTGCATTTCTTAAATCAATAATAGGAATATTGAAAGCTCCTCTTGAATCATTAGTTACAGAATAAATTTTTTCTCTTATATATGGGAAAACTGTTGCAAAAAAAATAGATTCTATAATACCTTCTTCTTTAATTTGTTTTTTCCATTCAAGATCGTTGATTCTGAACCCAACTGAAAAAATAAACTTTGAAGCCTCTTCTTCTGAATATTTTAATTCTAATTGAACATTGAATGAGAAACAATTTATTTTTTCATCAAATTTTCTATCATATGTCTTAATAGAAAATTTTTCAACATTTGTATTTTTGACCCTTTTATAATCAACCAATACCATTTGATACCCTAAAAAATTATAAACAGGTTTATTCTTATCCATATTTTTCTCCTACACAGCCCAATTCGCCTTATTATTTATTATTATTTGATTAAATACTGCATCAATTTTTTCTGCTGATTCTACACATTTGTATTCAACGGGGTTTATATTTTCCGTTATCTCGTCATCATTTTTAAGTTGCGTTATATACATTTCTGCTTCTGTATTATCTTTATATAAAACATTCTCTATTTCATTTGTTATTGGGTTAATTTTTACAAAAGAATAGAAATTATCTAATATTTTTTTATCTTTTTCAATTAAATATAACAGTATCGCGCTTGGCCCCTTAACAGGGTTTTTTCCTTGTTCCCATTTCTCAATTGTTTTTTTAGTCACCCCTAATAAATCACCAAAAACATTTTGAGAAATGTTAAGCTCATTTCTTAAATTTTTAACAAAAGTTGAATCTACTAAATCATTAACATTTAACTGTCTAATTCGATATCTAGTTGCAGTTTTTATTTTTTCAAAGTTTATTTTTTTTTCCATTTGTTTACCTCACTCATGGCTATTTTACATACTCTTCTAAACAGATTTTAAAATTACTATATTCGTTTTGATTTATGTTTTCTTTTTCGCTTTTTGAATAAATATGCAACAAAAAAGAAATCCTATTGTTCATATCAACTAAACAAATAGCGCGATATCCGCCACTTTTTCCTCTATTATCATTTTCGTTTTTCACTCTGATTTTATTAATAGTATTTTTTATTTTTACTTCATACAACACTATATTTATATTTGCCCTTGGACCATTGCTAATTTCATAAACTATACTATTTATAACTTTATGTTGTTTGCTGATACAATTTTTTAATCCTATTTTTTTAAAATCCTTTTTCAGATTAGTGTATCCAAAAAATATTTCATCTATTTGATCAGGTTCCCAAACTATGTCAAACTCTTTAAAATATTTTTCTATGTATTTTTCTCCCATTTCTAAAACCTAACCAAAATATTTTGCCCTATCTAATAGGGCAATTACATTTTAACAGTTGAATATATCTTTGTCAACACATTTTTTAAAACTTTTTCTTTTAATGCACGTTGATTGACATTTATCTATATATTTAATATAATTAAAATAGTTCATAATCGGAGGATAAAATATGAAAAAGAAAATCTTAGTAATTGGTGGTGTTGCAGGTGGTGCAACCGCCGCAACCCGTCTTAGACGTAACGATGAATTTTCTGAAATAATTCTTTTTGAGAGAGGAGAATATATTTCATTTGCTAATTGTGGCCTACCTTATTATATCGGCGGAGTCATTCAAAGTAGAGATTCACTAATCGTTCAAACTGTCGAAGATATTGAATCAAAATTCAATATCGACGTTAGAATCTTAAGTGAAGTTATATCTATAAATAGAGATAAAAAAACTATCACTGTAAAAGATTTAAAAACAAACAAAACTTACGAAGAAAGTTATGATAACTTAATTATCTCGACTGGTTCTATGCCTATCAAACCAAACATCTCTGGAATCAATGATGCTAAGAATATTTTCACATTACGCAATATCCCTGATACAGATAAAATCAAAGAATTCGTTGATACATTTAAACCTAAAACTGCTTTAGTAGTAGGTGGTGGTTTTATTGGTATCGAAATGGCCGAAAACCTAAGCCATTTAGGAATCAAAGTAACATTAGTTGAGATGGCATCTCAAGTAATGACACCACTTGACTTTGAACTTGCTCAAATAGTTCATATTCATATGAGAGATAAAGGTG
>JAQUUM010000130.1 GCA_028693885.1 Bacilli bacterium | reverse complement strand
TGAAACTGCTATGAAAAGAGGAAAGAAACTTACAAGTGTAGATAAAGCCAATGTGCTTGAAAGTTCAAGATTATGGAGAGAGACTATTCACTCTTTAGCAAAGGAGTTTCCGGAAGTAGAGTTAATAGATATGCTGGTAGATAATGCTGCTATGCAATTGGTGCGAAATCCTCATCAATTTGATGTAATTGTAACTTCGAATATGTTTGGAGATATTTTATCAGATGAAGCTTCGCAATTGACAGGGTCGATTGGCATGTTACCATCTTCATCTTTAGGTTATACAAAATGTGGAATGTATGAACCTATCCATGGTTCTGCTCCTGATATAGCTGGCAAAGGGATTGCAAATCCTATTGCTACAATACTTTCTGCTGCTATGATGTTAAGATATTCATTTAATCTTGAAGAAGAAGCTGATGCAATTGAAAAATCAGTGGATGAAGTTTTAAATTTAGGGTATAGAACTTCAGATATTTTTGAAGGTGATGAAATAAAAAAATGTAATAATAAACAAATTACCGATTTAATAATTAAAGGTATAAAATGAGGCGAAAAAATGGAAATAAAATTTATAAAAAGAGAAAAATTGAAAGAAAAACCACTTGGCAATTTAGGGTTTGGTAAGTATCAAACGGATTATCTATTGTACCGCGATTATAAAGATGGAAAATGGGAAGATCCTATTATTGCTCCTTTTGAGAATTTCTCATATAATCCTTCTATGTACGTACTACATTATGCGCAAGAAACGTTTGAAGGAATGAAAGCTTATAGAACAAATGAAGGTAAAGTATTATTATTTAGACCTCTAGAAAATGCTAAAAGGTTTATGAGATCTAATGAGAGAATGTGCATGCCGGTAATACCTGCTGAAGAGTTTTTAATATGTGTAGAATCTTTAGTTAAAATAGAAAAAAATTGGATTCCTAGTGAAAAAAATTCTTCGCTTTATATTAGACCATTTATGTATGCAACTGACATAGGTTTAGGAGTGAAAGCTAGTAAGACATATCGCTTTGTAATCATTTGCTCGCCTTCTTCAGAATATTATAAATTTGAACCTACTAGAATATATGTAGAAGACTATTATGTTAGAGCTGTTAAAGGCGGTACAGGAGAAGCGAAATGTGGAGGTAACTATGCAGCAAGTATAATTGCTGCTGAAAACGCTCAAAAAAAAGGTTTTTCACAGGTGCTATGGCTAGATGGTGTTGAAAGAAAATATGTTGAAGAAGTTGGAACGATGAATGTTATGTTTAAAATAGCTGGGAAAATTGTCACTGCTCCACTTGATGGAAGTATATTACCAGGTATTACAAGAGATTCATGCCTAAAAATTTTGAAATCTTTTGGCTATGAAATAGAGGAAAGAAAATTATCAATTCAGGAATTAATAGAAGCGTCAAAAAAAGGAATTCTTGAGGAAGCATGGGGGACAGGAACTGCGGCTGTAATAACACCGATAGGTGAATTATATTATCAAGGTTTTACGATGAAAATAAATAATTTTGAAGTTGGAGAAGTTACTAAAAAACTTTTTGAACATTTAAAATCTATTCAATTTGGTGAATTTAAATACTTAGATTGGAGCTACGAAGTAAAATAGTGAGAAAATATAGTGTAGTAATTTTTGATTTAGATGGAACACTGCTTAATACATTAGAAGATTTGAGAATAAGCATAAATTATGCTTTGAAAGAAAATGAAATAGATAGGAATTATTCGCTTGATGAAATAAAATATTTTACTGGAAACGGTGTAGACATGTTAATTTCTAGAGCCATTGAAAATTCTAATAATATTGAATTGCATCAAAAAGTTAAATCTTCTTTTAGAACTCATTATATGAATAGCCAATATAAAAATACGATTCCGTATCCAGGGATAATTGAAGTTCTAAAGAATTTGAAAAGAGATAACCTTTTTTTAGGCGTCCTATCAAACAAACCAAATTCGGAAACGATAGAAATAATTAATAAAATGTTTGGCGATGATTTGTTTGATTTTGTTCAAGGTGGTATAGTAGGTGAACCTCTTAAACCAAATCCAAAAGTAATAAATAGATTAATAGAAAAAAATAAATTTAAAAAAACTGATGTTCTTTATATTGGTGATACTGATGTTGATTTGGAATTTTCAAATAATGCAGGAATTGATTGTGCTATTGTAACTTGGGGGTTTAGAAAACCAGAAGAAGTAGGTAAACCTAAATATTTCATTGATACAGCCGCTCAAATACTAGATATTATCACTAAAATATAATTCTTAAATCTTGACTTTAAAATTAAAAAGTAGTAAAATAACTATGTTGCGTAAAAGCCACCGCACTGAAGAGGTATAAGTAAATCACCTTAAAGGCGTGTCTTAAATAAATAAACGAGGAGGAGCAATATGTATGCAATAATTGAAACTGGAGGAAAACAGTATAAAGTTTCCAAAGATGATTTTGTTTATGTTGAAAAATTGGACATTGAAGCTGGAAAAGAAGTTGTTTTTGATAAAGTTTTAATGGTTAATGGTAAAGTAGGCGATCCTTTAGTAAAGGGAGCTAAAGTGCTAGGTGTAGTTGTAAAAGAAGGAAAAGCAAAAAAAATCATTGTTTACAAATACAAATCAAAAAAAAATTATCATAAAAAACAAGGTCATCGTCAACCTTATACAAAAGTTCAAATTGTATCTTTAGAAGGTTAATGATGATAATAGTGAATTTAATAAAAAGTGAAGTAGGGTACAAAGAAATAACAATTGAAGGTCATTCGGGTTATGAAGTGATTGGTAAAGATATTGTTTGTAGTGCTGTTTCGACTGCTTTTTATTTAAGTTTAGGACTTTTAGAAAAAGTTTCAAAAGATTTTAAATATTTTTGCGATGAAAAAAATGCAAAAATGAAACTTCAAATTGCTAAACCAAGTGATATGAGTAATTTGATTCTTGAAAACTTGGTAGAGTATTTAACCAGTATATCTAAACAATATACTAAATATGTTAAAATATTAAATAATTAAGGAGAATTAAAATGTTTAAAATAAATATTCAGTTTTTCGCATCAAAAAAAGCAGCTGGTTCTACAAAAAATGGCCGCGATTCACATGCTAAAAGATTAGGATGTAAATTGTCAGATGGTGAATTTGCACATGAAGGATCTATTATTTTTCGTCAAAGAGGGACAAAAATTTTCCCTGGAAATAATGTAGGGCGTGGTGGTGACGATACATTATTTGCAAAAATAACAGGATACGTGAAATACGAGCGCAAAGGAAAAGACAAAAAACAAGTTTCAGTATACGAAGCAAAATAAAAAAAATGCACCCCGGGTGCATTTTTTTGGAAAATAAGAGGATTTTATGTTTATCGATGACGTTATAATTAAAGTAAAAGCAGGCAATGGTGGTAATGGTGTAGTTGCCTTTAGACACGAAAAATATGTTCCTCTTGGTGGTCCTTCAGGTGGTGATGGTGGTAATGGTGGAAGCATCATTTTTGTAGGCGATGAAGGGTTAACAACATTGTTAGATTTTAGATATCAAAAAAAAATAATTTCTGAAAATGGTCAAAGTGGCATGAGCAAAAATATGTTTGGGAGAAACGGTGAAAATACTTATATTAGAGTTCCTATAGGTAGTGTAATCTATGACTATGAAAAAAACAGAATAATTGGTGATATTACAAAAAATAAACAAGAATTGCTAATTGTGTCAGGCGGAAAAGGTGGAAAAGGCAATGCAAGATTTGCAACTTCTAGAGTTACGGCTCCAGAAATATGTGAAAGAGGCGAGCCGGGGGAAGAAAAACTAATTAAAATAGAACTTAAATTATTAGCTGATGTAGGGTTGGTAGGTTTTCCGAATGTTGGGAAGAGCACACTAATATCAGCTTTATCTAAAGCTAAAGCTAAAATTGCTGATTACCCTTTTACAACTCTTGTTCCAAATCTAGGTGTTGTTCAAGTGCCTGATGGCCGTAGTTTCGTTATGGCGGATCTACCTGGATTAATTGAAGGTGCTAGTAGCGGATTAGGCTTGGGACATAAATTTTTAAAGCATATTGAAAGAACTAGAGTTATAGTTCATTTGTTAGATGCTAGTAAA
>JAQUUM010000129.1 GCA_028693885.1 Bacilli bacterium | reverse complement strand
TTATACGGTTACATCAACTATATCAACTAAAAACTTAGGATATGGTGTAACTCAAGGTAAGTATAAAGCTACAACTAAATGGACTAGTATTCAAGCAGTTCCCGTTACTCAACAAGTAAATGTATTGCATGTTGATAAAGCTACAAGTAAGAAAATTGTTGTTTGGAGAGCAACTCCAAATAAATATGGATGGCAATTAGCTACCCTTACAAATTCAGCCGCTGATTTTGAAAATAAAAATTCTGGTTGGAAAGTATTAGCCGGAATTAATGCTGACTTCTTTGATTTAGGTGGAACTGGTGCTCCTCCATATCAAACAGTTGGTGCTACCGTTTCTGATGGTGAATTCTATAAGAGTGCAGGAAATTCAGTAACACTTGGATTTACTAATGATGGAACAACTAATACGTTAATAGGTGGGCCTGGAACGCCACCTAGAAAAATGGTTTTAACTGTTGGTACTCAAAAATTTGATGTTACAGGTAGAAACGCTGCTCCTGCAGCTGGTGCTATTAGTGTATACTTTGGTACATGGAGTGCAACTACTACATTTAATAAAAAATCAGTTAGTGCTGGAACTTCAAAATTATATGTTGTAGCAGCTGGTACTAATCAAGCAGTTTTAGCAAATAGTTCAACTGAATTTTATGGAAAAGGTGCAGTTACTACAATTCCTTCTTCAGCTACTTTAGATAAAGGTCAATTTGGAATTTTAAGTAATAATGCAACTTTAAATAATTTATTAAAAGTTGGTAATACTGCTAGAGTTCAATGGGAATATACTGGTGATATGGCAGGCGTTAAGAGCGCAACTGGTAGTAGAAATGCATTTATTAATAACAATGCAATTGTTACTGGACTTGAAGCAGATGGCTTATTTAATGTTCGTCATCCAAGAACTATAATTGGTAAAAAAGCAGATGGTACTATAGTTATGGCTACAATTGATGGCAGACAAACAAGAGATGGCTATGTAATGGCTGGTATGAGAGTTGAAGAAATGCAAGCTATGATGGCGCATTATAGATGTGTTAGTGCTTACAACCTAGATGGTGGTGGTTCTACTACAATGATAATTAGAACAGGTACAACATATGGAACTACAGCAGCCTTTACGGTTGTTAATAGTCCTAACTATAATGCTACTTCAAATACAATTACTTTAAGAACAAATGGTAATGCAATTTTAGTTGTAGCACCAAGGTAGTTAGTATAAAAAGAATTAGGATATTAATGAATTCATTAATATCCTTTTTTTATTATTTAAAGTATAAAAATAGTAAACTATACAAAAAATATCTTAAGAAAATATTAATATTAGTTGTTTTTAATGGAAATCTGTAGATTTTGATAAAACAATATTGTATAATATGTTTAGATATAATGACGAGTTTGTTAATTTTTTTAATAAGGAGAAAAACATGAGAAAAATATTAAATTTATTATTTATTGGATTAGCTGTTATAATGATAGCTGGTTGTAGCTATAGTCAAGTTTCAACTGAAGTATTGGAATCAGAAAGTTCAAGTGCGCAAGAACTTTGGTTTAGTATTCCTAAACCAAAGGTTCCAGCAGTAGAGCCATACATTGCTATGCTTGATAATATTAAAAACGATCAAGGTTTCAAGGTAGTTGAAAGTGCTTCTAATAATTTGTTATACGAAAAAAAGATAGTGATTTCTGTAAGAAATATTGCTGGTGGTGTTACTAAATATACTTTATACTTTAATGAAGAAGCAATCAATGATAAAAAAGTTAGTATGGTTGGTATTATGATAGCTGATGGAGTTGAGTATAGTTTTGAAGGCTCAAATATGACAGTTGTAAATAAAAATAAAACTGAAACTAAATTACAAGTAAAAGCTATTTTAGATGATAATAACTATTGTTTATTAGGATTTGATATTGATGATAAACAAACTAAATTAGATACTAAATTTAATTATGAAGTTTACCAAAGTGATGCTTTAGTGAAAGCTGTTAATATAAAATTTGAAAATAGAGATGATGAAACAAAAGTTAAATTAGAAACTATTAATGGAAGCACTACTAGTGAATATGAACTAGAACAAGTTGGTATAGATGTTAAAACTAAGTATGTAATTTTAGAAACTGGTCAAATAGTAAGTGAAGATGAGGATACATTAATTGTTACGGTTGATCCTGTTTATGGTATTACTTATTTAAAATATGTAGTTGATGATAATGATGATAAAGATAATAACAAGATTGAAAAAATCTAAAGAAGAATCATCAATAGGTTTCTTGGTTTATAAAACTATGGGTTTATTTAAGAGTTGAATTTTTCAACTCTTTTTTATTTAGATATAGTCGCCAATTCACACAATGAAAAACCGCCAATTCACACAATAAAAAGTCGCCAATTCACACAATACTATTGCTTTAATGAAAAATATTTGATATAATTAATACAACTGGAGGCGGATAAAATGAGATATTTTCCAAGGATAATTGATAAAACAATTAAAGAAGAACTAGAGGCTTTTGGAGCTGTATTGATTACGGGACCTAAATGGTGTGGAAAAACAACATCAGCAGAACAGTTAGCAAAAAGTAAAATATATTTACAAGATGAAGATATGAGAGAACAATATCTACAAACTGCAGATATGATGCCGTCTCGATTGCTAATTGGTGAAAATCCGAGACTTATAGATGAGTGGCAAGATGCTCCAAAATTATGGGGTGCGATTAGATATGATGTAGATAAACGAAATCAAGAAGGATTATATATATTAACAGGATCGGTAACGATTGATGAGGATAAAATTATTCATTCTGGGACAGGAAGAATATCTAGAGTAAATATGCGTACAATGACACTTTATGAACAAGGTAAATCTACAGGCGGAGTATCATTAAATAGGTTGTTTGATAATAATAAAATTGATATAAATTCAGAGTCGAAACTATCTATAGATGATTTAAGTAATGCAATTGTTATTGGGGGATGGCCGAAGTCTTTGGATAAAAATGAAAGTGTGGCCTTGAAACAAATAGCGGGTTATTGCGAAACGATTATTAGAACAGAGGTTAAAATTGTTGATGGAGTAGAAAGAGATGAAAATAAAGCTCATGCGATACTTAGATCTCTTGCAAGAAATACGGCATCACAAGCGACTAATACAAAAATACTTGCAGATGTTACTTCTAAATATGAAACTATGCATTTGAACACTTTAATTGACTATATAAAAGCATTTAAAAAAATATTTGTTATAGAGGATTTGCCTGCATGGAGTCCTTCTTTAAGATCTAAAACAACTGTTAGGGTATCTGATACAAGACATTTTGTAGACCCGGCAATTGCAGCATATTTTTTAGGTGCCTCAAGTGAGGATTTAAAAAATGATTGGAGAACATTTGGTAGTTTGTTTGAGTCTTTAGTAATTAGAGATCTAAGAGTATATGCACAATCTATTAATGGTAAAGTTTATCATTATAGAGATAAAGATGAACTGGAAGTAGATGCCATCATTCATTTGAATAATGGCAAATGGGGAGCTGTTGAAGTAAAACTAGGATCATCTGATATTGATAAGGCGGCTTCTAATTTGTTGAAACTAAAAGAAAAGATAGACACTAACAAAATGAAGGAACCTTCTTTTTTAATGGTTGTAACAGGGACTAAGTATGCTTATATGAGACAAGATGGTGTTTGTGTTGTTCCTATTGGATGTTTAAAACATTAATGTTGAATTAAATAAATAGAATTGAATTTAAAATTTCAGCTCTGTTTTACTAAAAAAAACAGTGTAGTGCTTAGAAGTCTATAAAAATATAACTTTAACTAGTCTAATAAAAAAACCGCTTATTAATATTATAATTTTTTTATTTACTATTAACTTAATTTGCTATAAAATAGATTTTGATGAGGTAAATTAGTTATGAAAAAAATTGTATATTTTGGAATACTTTTTTTCTTTTTTATAAATTTAGTTGGCTGTAGTAAAGAAATTACTATTACGTTTATTCAGGAAAATCAAGAAGATATTGTAAGAGTAATTAATAGAGGTGATGAATTGATTGATATTCCAACGCCAATTGAAGTAAAAGGTTTTAATACCTCTT
>JAQUUM010000128.1 GCA_028693885.1 Bacilli bacterium | reverse complement strand
CGTTTTTATTTATGGCTATGCCACAAGCACCACCACAATGTTCAATCACTTCTCGGTTAACAATTTTATTATTAATAAGTTTTACTTCATCATTTCTAGCATTAAATACTTTCCCTATAAATACATATTTTTTATTAAATTGTTTTTCAATATATTTCATTTTATTCACCCAAATTACAACTACCTATAATTTCAACCACTTTATCAATTCCTAATTTACTAACTGAAGAAGTTAGTATTACTGAACTTTCATTCAATTGCAGTTTATTTAATATATTATTTTGATATTTCTTTCTTAAAGTAACCCCAATTTTATCAGTTTTTGTACAAACTATTATAATTTTCATTCTCAAAAATTTTAAAAATTCAAACATCAATAAATCATCTTTTGTAGGTCCAACCTTGAAATCAATCAATAAAAATGCGGCTTTTAAACATTGATTATTTCGCAAATAATCTTCAATTATGCTTCCAAATTTAACTCTTTGATCAACACCAGTCGAAGCATAGCCATAGCCAGGAGCATCTACTAAATAAAATGTTTCATCGATTAAGAAAAAATTCAATGTTTTAGTTTTTCCTGGTTTAGATGAGGTCTTAGCTAATATTTTCTTATTAGTCAACGCATTTATAAAACTACTTTTGCCTACATTAGATCTCCCTATAAAAACAAATTCATTTAAATATTGTTTATTAGGTGAGTCTTTTAAATTGGTAATACTTATTACATATTTGCTGTCTTTAAACATATTTGCTCCTAAATAAATTAAAAATCCCAAAGGGATTTTTAAAGATTTGTATTCTGTAAGCCTTGTTCTGTACTTCTTTCGAAGCGGTAACCATTTATCTCTACGATGTAGTTTCAAACTAGTTCATTTTCTGTTTAAAATTCCCCTACCTAATTTGGGTTTCTAACTTATGGGGTTTACCCGTTCCACTCTTTTTGTTTCCAAAAAGTTCGTCACTGTGGCACTTTATGAAAAATAGCCATTTAAAAGGGTTTTTTTCGCCATCGCTAATCTCTTAGCGTCCTATTTTATGTATTATATATAGGCATAAACACTACAGCATCTCAGCTGTGCTAGCAAGGACTTTCCTAACGTTAAACGCTCGATTACCCGAATACATACTAATATTACCACATTTTATATAATTTTACAATATTAAAATATAGTTTGTATTAAAAACATATACAAAAATGTACCCACGCCAATACTAATTAAGAAATTTCTCTTCCAAATATGCAAAAAAACTATAGCAGCTATTGTAATAATTTCTGGAATTAAACTCGGAAAAGTAAAGAAACTCACATCTTTTAAACAATACACGACTAACATGGCTATTAAGGAATAAGGCAAATAATTGCCAATGTAGGTTATGTATGGTGAAAGTGTTTTTTGTTTTTTAAAAAATAAAAATGGAAACAAACGAGTAAAAAACGTTACTAAAGCCATTATAACAATTAGAATTAATATTTCGCTATTACTTAAATTCATTTTGATCACCTTTTTCTATATTTTTTCTGAATATTGTTAATAATACAAAAATAATTAGCATTGAAAAAATTAAGAATAAATCCACATTTATAAATACATATTTAAATAAAATCAAACAAATTAAAGTAACAAGAAAGCCTATTAATAAAGGAATATTTTTTTTCGATTTCAACCATTGTTCTGTTAATAAAGTAACAAACAAAGCTGTCATTATAAAACTTAAACCTTCTGTATTAATAGTTAATACCTCACCTAAAATAGCTCCAAAAAAGCCGCCCAGAATCCAGTAAAAATGATTTAACCATGCTATGTGAAAATAAACTTTGGTTTGATCTAATTCACCAGGGACTTCTAAAGTACACAGTAGTGAATATGTTTCATCTGTTAATGAAAAAATCATATATGGTTTATAGAAACCCATGTTTTTGAATTTTGGAAACATAGAAATCCCATAAAATATATGCCTAGCATTAACTAAAAAAGTTAATATTATCGTATTCAAAATATTAAATCCACTTAAAAAAAGACCAACAGCTAAGTATTGCCCAGATCCAGCAAATATTATTAAACACATTAAAATTGCCCATAAAAAATTATATCCATTTGTTGTAAGCAAAATACCAAACCCTGCTCCTAAAAACAAATATCCTATCATTACTGGTATTACTTTTATAAAAGCATATTTAAAATTTTCCATATTTCCTTCTATTAAAAAAGCGTAGATATCTACGCTTTTTCTTCTTCTTTTGCATTTATTTGCAATGCATCTTTTCTAGACAATTTGATTTTACCTTTATCATCTATTTCGATAACCTTAACAATTATTTCATCATTCAAAGCTAAAACATCCTCAACTTTATCAATTCTTTTTTTATCAATATGAGAAATGTGTACTAATCCATCAGTTCCAGGCCATAACTCAACAAAAGCACCATATTTTTCTATTCTAACTACTTTTCCAGTATATATTTCTCCTACAATAGCTTCTTTAGCTAAATTCTTTACCATTTCAGCAGCTTTTAAAGCATATTCATATTCGTTATGCATAATAAATACTTTTCCAGTTTGTTCTATATCAATTTTAACACTATTACATTGATTAATTATTTCAGTAATTATTTTACCACCAGAACCAATGACATCTCTAATTTTATCAGGATTAATATCAAACGTTATAACTTTCGGAGCAAATTTACTTACTTGGTTTCTACATTCTGGAATAGTCGAAATCATATGTGAAAGTATGAACAATCTACCCTTTTTTGCTTGTGACAAAGATTCTTCCAAAATTTCTCTATTTAGACCATCAATTTTTATATCCATTTGTAATGCTGTTATTCCGTCCTTAGTCCCTGCAACTTTAAAGTCCATATCTCCTAAATGGTCTTCCATACCCTGAATATCTGAAAGAATTGTATATTTATCTCCTTTAGTTATTAACCCCATTGCAATTCCAGCAACAGGAGCTTTTAAAGGTACCCCAGCCGCCATCAAAGACATTGTCGCAGCACATATTGAGGCTTGTGAAGTAGATCCATTAGATTCTAATATTTCACTTACAACTCTAATCGTATAAGGAAACTCTTCTTCAGAAGGTATTACTTGTAAAATTGCTCTTTCTCCAAGCGCTCCGTGGCCAATTTCTCTTCTACCAGGAGACCCATATCTTCCAGTTTCGCCAACACTATATGCAGGAAAGTTATAATGTAACATGAATCTTTTACTTTCATCTACACCAAGACCATCAATTATTTGATATTCTCCTAAGGCTCCCAAAGTAACAATACTTAAACATTGAGTTTGGCCTCTAGTAAATAGAGCTGATCCATGAGTTCTTTCTAAAACATCAACTTTTGAACTTAGAGGTCTTATTTCATCTACTTTTCTGCCATCTGGTCTTATTTTATCCTCAGTAATTAAACGACGAACTTCTTCTTTAACAATGTTTTCAAGAACTTCAGAAACTTGTTTCAACTTTTCTTCCGCTTCTTCTTCATCTTTATAAATTTTAGTATATTCTTCAATTACTTTTTCATTGATTGCATCTATTGCTTCATATCTTGCAGTTTTTTCTTTAATCGTAACAGCTTTAATCAAATCTTTTTGAGCTTTTTTTCGAACTTCTTTATTTATATCTTCAGGAATTTCATAAAGCTCAACTTGGTATTTTTCTTTTCCAACAGCTTTTTGTATTTCATTTTGAAATTTAATTAGTTTTTTGATTTCTTCATGCCCAAACATAATTGCTTCAAGCATATCCTCTTCACTTACTTCTTTAGCACCTGCTTCGACCATATTTATTGCGTCTTTAGTTCCTGCAACAAACAAATTAATATCAGATTTTTCCATTTCAGCTACTGTCGGATTAATAATTAATTTACTATCAACTCTTCCCACTATAACTCCTGCAATAGGTTCTTTAAATGGAATTTCTGAAATTGTTAAAGCAATTGAAGATCCTAGCATTGCTGTAGTTTGTGAAGAATAATCTGGGTTAGCACTTAGAACTGTATTAATTACTTGAACTTCATTTCTATAACCATCTTCAAACAAAGGTCTAATAGGTCTGTCAATCAAACGTGATGTTAATGTCTCATATTCACTAG
>JAQUUM010000127.1 GCA_028693885.1 Bacilli bacterium | reverse complement strand
CGCAGTATTTTTTATTAGTTTATATGAAATATTAGATGAACTTCCAGTAGAATATTTTTTCTTAGATTATAGAACTTATGGCTAGTTTGATCTTAGAAATAATGGTATAGGTATAGTATATTGGACTGTAATTCAATGTTCATTTTTAGTAATAATCGGAAGATTTTTATTAAATTTAAAAAATAAAACAAAAACTATTAATACTAAAATGTTAGTTTTAGTTACACTTTTAATAATGTTAGGTATTACTGCTTCAACTGTATTAGTTAGTTTGCTTTAAAAAAGGAGAAAAATGAAAGTCGGAATTATTTGTTTCTTTTATCATTATAGGAAATCCGATTGGTTTTATTTGCTCTAATGTAGAAGATATAAAAAAACTTTAGATAAGAAGTTTGGTAATACAATTAAAATAATAGATTATACACATTAGTGTATAATCTATTATTATTTAAATAAATGCATACTGCTATTGCATAATATATTTGAAAGTGTTATAATGATTAATGTCTATTTTTTAGGAGAATGCTATGAGAAATCTTGTTTTAGCAAGTACTATCGGTGATAGGTTAAAAGAAGTTATGTTGCCTGAAAAGGTGAATTTTTTTGGGTTAGAACTAGGTCCAAGTTTCTTTTCAGCAGTAATTGTTAGTGCGTCTATAATCTTGTTTTGTTTGATAATAAGAGTATTCTTTATAAAAAAATTCTCTGATAAACCAACCAAACTTCAAATAATTTTAGAAAGTGTAATTGATTTTTTTGAAGGAATTACAAATGAGTCAATTCATAAGTATAAAGGTTTTATTTCAATTTATATATTTACTGCAGCTTTTTATATATGCTTAGGAACTTTGATTGAATTATTAGGGCTAAGACCTGTATTAAGTGATATAAATGCTTGCATAGCAATGGCACTCTTTACATATGGACAATTAGTAATCTATAGTTTAATAAACAAGGGCATTGTAAAGGGAAGCCTAAATTCTATAAAAGACTTAACGATTGCGATTTCATTTTCATTCAGGCTATTTGGTAGTATTCTAAGCGGCTTGATGATAATGGAATTAGTATATTCAGTTATTTGGATATCTTTTGTAATCCCGGCTTTCTTGCATGTGATTTTTACGCTTTTCCATGCATTTATTCAAGCTTATGTATTTGCGATGTTATCTTCACTTTTCTTGGGTGAAGCTATTGGTGAAAAAGAATTAATGGTTGAAATGCCTAAAAAATTAAAAATAAGTAATACTTAAAAAAGGAGAAAAAATATGTTAATGCAAAATGTATTGTTACTGGCAGTTGATCCAAGTAGTGTTGGGATGTTAGCGCTAGCTGCGGCTATTGCTGTTTTTACAGGTGTTGGAGCTGGTATTGGAATGGGAATCGCGACAGGAAAAGCAGTTGAAGCAATTAGTCGTCAGCCTGAAGCTACTAATAAAATTAGAACAGTTTTATTATTAGGTCTTGCTTTCGCTGAAACTACTGCTATTTATGGTTTGTTTATTTCAATATTAATAATTATAAATATTTTATAAGAAATAGAGGAAAATTAAATGGGTAACCTTATTTTAGCTTTACCGTTAGGACTATCTTTTGAAGAAATATTATTACATCTTCTTAATTTTGCAGTTTTGCTTGTTGCTGTTAGATTTCTTTTATGGAAACCTGTTAAGAAAATAATGGATAAAAGAAAACAAGAATATATAAAAGCAAAAGAAGATAGTGTTAGAATGGTAAAAGAAGCTGAGGAATTAAAAACTGAATATTCTACTTTAGTTGATAATATTGAAAAAGAAAAAGCAGAAATTATCACTAAGGCCTTAAGTGAAGCAGAAATCAGAGCTGAAGCGATTATAATAAAGTCAAAAGAACATGCTGAAAATATAATTACTAGTGCAAAAGAAGTTGCAAAAAGTGATGCTATTCAAGCTGAAAAAGATTTTGAGAAAGAGATTGCAACTTTAGCTATAGATATTGCTAGCAAAGTAATTGATAGAGAAATTAATCAAAAAGATAATGAAAAGCTAATTGAAAATTACTTGAATCAATGGGAAAAATCATGAGTAAAATTATTGTGTATACTGCAAAAGAATTAACAAGTGATTTTAAAAAGAAGATTACTGATAAAATTCTAAAAAAAGAAAAAGAATGTCGGGATATTGAATTTGTTGTGATGCCTTCACTTGTTGGGGGAATTGTAATCAAGAAAGATGATGTTGTTTATGATGGTTCTATTTCTGGCGAACTATTAAAAATTAAAAAACATTTAAGTAGGTAAAAAAGTGAATTTAGAACATATTACTAAGAAAATCGCTTCTAAAATAGAAAGCTATAAGAAAACTTATAATCCGCTTGTAACCGGCACCATATTAGAATGCAACGATGGTGTCATTTTCGTTGATGGATTAAGTAGTATTGGATATGGTGAAGTTCTAAAAGTTAATGATTGTTACGCAATGGTTCTTAATATTGAAAAAGATAAAGTAGGAGCGATTGTATTAAATGATATTGGAGATATTTCAGCAGGTGATCAAGCTTATGCTACAGGACATGTTGTTGATGTTGGAGTTTCAGATGAGATCCTTGGAAGAGTAATTAATCCACTTGGAGCACCGATGGATGGTAAAAGTAAATATAAAGTTGATGTTTACCAAAACTTAGAAGCGCCATCTCCTGATATAATGGATAGAGATAGTGTTAACGAGCCGTTAGAAACTGGTATAATTGCAATTGATTCAATGATACCGATTGGCAAAGGCCAAAGAGAATTAATAATTGGTGATATGCAAACAGGGAAAACTGCGATTGCAGTTGATACTATTCTAAATCAAAAAGATAAAGATGTTATTTGTATATATGTTGCAATTGGTCAAAAGGCTTCATCGATTTCAAAGATATTACAAGTTTTAAATGAGGCTAATGCTATGACTTATACGACAATAGTTGCATCAACTGCTAATGATGAAGCATCAATGCAATACTTAGCTCCTTATACGGGCTGTGCAATAGCTGAATATTTTATGTATCGAGGTAAAAATGTTTTAGTAGTGTATGATGATCTTACAAAACATGCAATTGCATATAGAACTTTATCGCTTTTATTAAAGCGTCCATCAGGAAGAGAAGCTTTTCCTGGAGATATTTTTTATACACATTCTCGTCTTTTAGAAAGAGCAGGGAAACTATCTAAAGAATTAGGTGGAGGCTCTATGACAGCACTACCTATTATTGAGACTCAAATGGGTGATATTTCAGCTTATATTCCAACAAATGTAATCAGTATTACTGATGGTCAAATTTTTTTAGAAACTGAACTATTTCATTCAGGAATAAGACCCGCTGTAAATGAAGGTTTAAGTGTTTCTCGTGTTGGTGGAGCTGCACAATTTAAAGCAATTAGAAAAGTGGCTAGTAGATTAAGACTAGATCTAGCTAATTATAGAGAGTTAGCGATTTTTTCAAGATTTGTTGCTGATTTAGATATGGATACTAAAAATATTTTAACTCAAGGAGCTATACTTACTCAAAGTTTAACTCAGGATCAGTATAAACCTTTGAGTTTTGAAAAACAGGTCGTTTATTTATATGTAATTATTCATCAATTGATACCTTATCTAACAGAAGATAATGTTAGAGAAACTATTGAAAACTTATTTACATACCTAGAAATCAACTATAATGACATTTTTGATGAAATAAAAACTGATAAAGATTTAAGCGATAAAATAACTTGCAAATTGGAAAGTGCTGTAAGAAATTTTGTAGGTGGATATGAAAAATAGTAATGAAGTAAAAAATAGAATAAAAAGCATTAAAGAAACTGGCCAAATAACTAAAGCTATGAATCTAATCTCAATAATCAAAATGAGAAAAGCTATGGCTAAATATGAAGCTAATAAAAATTACACATCTAAATTAAGAGAATCAGTTAAAGAAATATTTTTATCTGAAAAAGAATTTGATTCAAAATATTTTCATAAAAAAAATGGTAACAGAGTCGCTTACATCGTTATTGCAAGTGATAGAGGTTTAGCAGGAGACTATAATAACGAAGTTTTAGAATTAGCTTATCAAGATATGAAAAATATAACAGAAAAACAAGTTTATTC
>JAQUUM010000007.1 GCA_028693885.1 Bacilli bacterium | reverse complement strand
AAGAGGAAAAACAGGGAGAACTTTTGGTAATTTAATG
This sequence comes from Bacilli bacterium, assembly GCA_028693885.1. Lineage (GTDB taxonomy): Bacteria > Bacillota_I > Bacilli_A > ML615J-28 > CAG-698 > JAQUUM01. The sequence goes on along the minus strand of JAQUUM010000007.1, from coordinate 19,568 downwards.
GCATTATTGACAGTTTTAAAAGGATTGCCTTTAGCATATAATAAAGATATGCAAGAAGACAAAGAAGCAATTTTTGATAGTATTGATACTGTTAAAATGTGTTTAAGCGTATTTACTGATATGTTTGCAACAATCAAAGTAAACAAACAAAAAATGAAAACATCAGCAAGTGGCGGATTTATGAATGCAACTGATGTTGCAGATTACTTAACTAAAAAAGGTCTTCCGTTCAGAGATAGTTATGAAATATCAGGCAAACTAGTAGCTGAAGCAATAAAGTTAGGCTATACATTTGAAAATATGCCATTTGATGTATATAAAAAATTTAGTGTTAAATTTGAAAATGACATATATGAAGCAGTTGATATTGAAAGATGCGCTTTAAGTAGAAATTCTCTTGGTGGACCGGCTATTAATCAAGTGGAAGAACAAATCGAATTTATAAAGAAAGAAATAAAGAATAATGAAATATAAAGTATTTATTGATGGGCAAGAAGGAACAACAGGCCTTAGAATATTAGAAAGATTAAAAAATAGAAGTGATATTGAACTTCTTAGTATTGATTCTGACTTAAGAAAAGATAAAGATGAAAGACAAAAATTAATTAATTTATCTGATCTTACAATTTTGTGTTTACCAGATGTTGCAAGCAGAGAAGCTGTTACTTTAGTTACTAATCCAAATACAAAAATTATTGATGCATCAACTGCTTTTCGTACTTCTAGTGATTGGGCATATGGATTGCCTGAACTATCAAAAAAACATTTGGATAATATAAAAACTTCTAAAAGAGTATGTGTTCCAGGCTGCCATGCTAGTGGATTTGTTTCATTAGTATATCCACTTATACAAAACAACATTATAGAAAAATCTGATATTATTTCTTGTGTTTCAGTTACAGGCTATAGTGGTGGTGGTAAAAAAATGATTGCAGAGTATGAAGATGATTCAAGAGACGTTGAATTAAGTAGTCCAAGACAATATGGTCTAACTCAAATGCATAAACATTTGCCAGAAATGAAAGCAATTTGTGGTTTAGAAAATGAACCTATATTTATTCCTATTGTAGGTGATCATTATTGTGGCATGATAGTTAATATTACATTACATCAAAAAAATATGAAAACTAAAAAGACTATTGAAGAAATGAAAAATTTCTATAGGTCCTATTATAGTAATCAAAAATTCATTAAATATATTGAAAGAAATGATTCGTTTCTTGCGTGTAATACGCTTGAAGGCAAAGATTTTATGGAAATTTTTGTTTTTGGAAATGATGAAAGAATGACATTAACTGCAAGGCTTGACAATTTAGGCAAGGGCGCATCTGGAGCAGCGGTTCAATGTATGAATATAATGCTAGGACTTGATCCTACCATTGGATTGGTTTTATAAAGGAAGGTTAAGATGAATATTATAACAAATGGAATATGTGCTGCTAAGGGCTTTAAAGGGGCTGGAATTCATTGCGGTATTAGGAAAAATCGAAGTAAAAAAGATTTAGCTTTAATAGTTAGCGAAAAAAAAGCAAGTGCAGCTTGTGTTTATACTACTAATCTAGTAAAAGGAGCACCTATTTACGTTACTAAAAAAAATGTTGCGGATGGTTATGCTCAAGCAATAATTTGTAATAGTGGGAATGCAAATACGTGTAATGCTAATGGACAAGAAATAGCAAAAAAAATGTGCGAATTAGTTGCTAAGGAATTAAAAATAAGTAGTGAAGATATAATTGTGGCATCGACTGGTGTAATTGGAGAACCACTTAATATTAAACCTATCGAAGATAACATAAATGTTTTAGTTGATTCTCTTGGCTATGATAGCAGTAGTGTTGCTCATGCAATTATGACAACAGATCTAGTTGAAAAAGAGATTGCTGTTTCTTTTGAAATTTCAGGAGTTACATGCAGGCTTGGTGGAGTTGCAAAAGGGTCTGGAATGATTAATCCGAATATGGCGACTATGTTAGTTTTTTTGACAACCGATGTGAATATTGAAACTGAATTATTACAAAAAGCTTTACTAGATGCAACTAATGATACTTTTAATATGGTAAGTGTAGATGGTGATACCTCTACTAATGATATGGTAAGTATCTTAGCTAATGGGATGGCTGATAATAAAAAGATAGGTATTTGCGATTCAGACTATAAAACATTCTTTAATGCTTTAGTTTATGTAATGACACATTTATCTAAAGCGATAGCAAAAGATGGAGAAGGTGCTACTAAATTATTAGAGTGCAATGTAGTAAATGCACCAACGATAGAAATTGCTAGAATAATTGCTAAAAAAGTTATATCTTCAAGTTTAGTAAAAACAGCAATGTTTGGTTCTGATGCTAATTGGGGAAGGATTTTATGTGCAATTGGCTATAGTGGTGTTGATGTTGAGATTGGATTAATTGAAGTTAAATTTGAAAGTTCCAAAGGGGAAATTTTGGTTTGCCAAAATGGAGCTGGAGTTCATTTTGATGAAGCGATTGCTAAAACGATTTTACAAGAGGATTACATTAAAATAAACATATCTTTAAATCAAGGAGATAAAAAAGCTACTGCTTGGGGCTGTGATTTAACATATGACTATGTAAAAATCAATGGCGATTATAGAAGTTAGGAGAAAAGAATGAGTATAACTAATGAAATAAGAACAAAAGTTTTAATTCAAGCATTGCCATATATACAAAAATACTATAATAAAGTAGTAGTAGTTAAGTATGGTGGAAATGCTATGACTGATGAAAAACTTAAGAAAAGTGTTATTGAAGATGTTGTATTATTATCATTAATTGGGATGAAGGTAGTATTAATACATGGTGGAGGTCCTGAAATTTCTGATATGCTTGCTAAATTAGGTAAAAAATCTGAGTTCATTGATGGATTAAGAGTTACTGATAAAGATACTGTTGAAGTTGTACAAATGATTTTAGCGGGCAAAATAAATAAAGATTTGGTTAATTATGTTCAAGTAGCGGGTGGAAGAGCTATTGGATTAAGCGGAATAGATGCTAGAATTATAGAAGCTCAACCAATTAATACTAAGTTAGGATTCGCAGGTGATATTATTAGTATTAATCCTGAACCAATTTCAGAGTTACTAAATCTTGGTTATATTCCAGTTATTTCTACGGTTGCTTGTGATAAAGAGGGAAATGCTTATAATGTTAATGCAGATACTGCTGCTGCTAGAATTGCTGGAGCTTTAAATGCTGAAAGTTTTATTTCTTTAACTGATGTTATAGGTTTATTAAAAGATAAAGATGATCCAACATCATTAATTTCTTCTGTTAATGTATCTGAGGTTAAATCTTTAGTTAAAGAAGGAATTATTTCAGGTGGAATGATTCCAAAAGTTGAATGTTGTTGTGAAGCTATTAGACGCGGTGTAAAAAAAGTGTTTATAATTGATGGTAGAGTTCCTCATTCGATTTTGATTGAACTATTAAGTGATGAAGGAATAGGAACGATGTTTTCTTAAGGGGGAAGAATGGAATTTTCTAAAATAAAATATGAGGATAATAAATATATCCTTAATTCATATAAAAGATTTGATTTAGCTATCAAAAGTGGAAAAGGTTCTACTTTGTATAGCGTAGATGATAAAAAATATATTGATTTTTCATCGGGAATTGCAGTCAATTGTTTTGGTATGGCTGATTCTTTATGGGTAAAAGCTATTACGAAACAAGCAAGAAATTTACAACATGTTTCTAATTTATATTATTCAATGCCACAAATCCAACTTGCAAAAATGCTTTGTAGTAAAACAAAAATGAAAAAAGTGTTTTTTGCTAATTCAGGAGCCGAAGCAAATGAAGGTGCGATTAAGGCAGCTAGAAAATATAGTTTTGATAAATATGGTAGTAATAGATATGAAATCATAACTTTGAAAAATAGTTTTCATGGTAGAACTATGGCAACTTTGACAGCTACTGGGCAAGATTCTTTTCATCAATTTTTTGGACCTTTTTTAGAAGGATTTAAATATGCAAAAGCCAATGATATTGATTCTGTAAAATCTTTAGTTACTAAGGCAACTTGTGCGATTATGCTTGAAACTGTTCAAGGTGAAGGTGGAGTTTTAAATCTTGAAGAAGATTTTTTGAAAGAAGTAGAAAAAATATGTAAAAAAAATGATCTTGTTTTTATAATTGATGAAGTTCAAACAGGGAACGGTAGAACTGGTTATTTTTATAGTTATATGGAGTATAATTTAAAACCTAATATTGTGACTACTGCTAAAGGCTTAGGTGGTGGATTACCAATTGGGGCAATTCTATTTGACGCTAAATTGGAAAATACTATTGGCTATGGGCAACACGGGTCGACCTTTGGAGGCAATCCAATTGCGGCGGCTGGAGCTATTAGTATTTTAAAAAGAGTTAATGACGCATTTTTAGAAGAAGTAAAAGCAAAATCGAAACTAATTTTTGATACTGTAAAAACTTTTAAAAATGTAGAGGATATTTCGGGCAAAGGTTTAATGATAGGAGTAAAAACTTCTTTAAATGTTGACGAGGTTGTAAATTCTTGTCTTGAAAAAGGCTTGCTTGTTTTAAAAGCAAAAGACAAGATAAGAATTTTGCCTGCTTTAAACATATCATATGAAGAATTAGAAGAAGGGCTTGCTATCTTAAAGGAGATTTTAAAATGAAACATTTATTAAAAATGAGCGATTTAAATGCTCAAGAAATTATAGATATTTTAAATTTAGCAGATCAATTAAAATATCAAAAGAAAAATAATATATTACATAATCATTTACAAGGGAAAACTTTAGGAATGATTTTTCAAAAAGCTTCAACAAGAACAAGAATATCTTTTGAAGTAGCAATGTATGATTTAGGTGGATATGCACTATTTTTAAGTTCTAATGATTTGCAAATAAGTAGAGGGGAACCTATACAAGACACTGCAAGAGTTTTATCTAGATATTTAGATGGTATAATGATCCGTACTTTTGCTCAAAAAGAAGTTGAAGATTTAGCAAAATATGGTACTATTCCAGTAATAAATGGATTAACTGATTATGAACATCCTTGCCAAGTAATGGCTGATTTGATGACTATAAGAGAATTTAAGGGAAGTTTTAAAAACTTAAAAGTTGCATATATTGGTGATGGAAACAATATGGCTAATTCATTGATCATAGGCTGTTTAAAATTAGGAATGTCCATTAGTGTTGCAACTCCAAAAAAATATGAACCGGCTAGTGATGTCTTAGAGTGGGCAAAAGATTTTAAAGAATTTTTGCTTACAGACAGTCCTGTTGAAGCTGCGAAAAATGCTGATGTTTTGATAACTGATGTTTGGGCATCGATGGGTCAAGAAAAAGAAGCAGAGATTAGAAAAAATAATTTTAAAGGTTTTCAAGTGAATAAAGAATTGCTAGCAAATGCTAATAAAGATGCGATTGTCTTGCATTGTTTACCAGCGCATAGAGGTGAAGAAATTACTGAAGAAGTTTTTGAAGAAAATGCTAATGTTATCTTTACTGAAGCAGAAAACAGAATGCACGCACAAAAAGCAATATTAGTTACTTTACTTAAATAATTTAATATTATATAATAAGTACAATTACTTAGAAAGTAGGTAAAGTATATGATTATAACATTTAAAAAAGACGCTCCTGTAAAGGAGATACAAGAACTAGTTTCTATATTAGAAAATAGTGGAATTAAGATTGCTGATGCAAGTAGTGAGAATTTAGGACTTTTTGGTCTTATAGGTGATACTTCAGTTGTTGACATTGATAAAATTCAAGCATACTCATGGGTTATAGAAGTTACAAGAATTACTGTTCCTTATAAAAAAGCAAGCAGACAATTTCATCCTATGGATACAATTGTTGATGTCTGTGGAATTAAAATAGGAGGATCTGAAAAAGTTGTAATTATAGGTGGACCATGCTCTGTTGAAAGTGTTGAACAAATTGATGAAATAGCTCAAGGTGTAAAAGCTGCTGGAGCTGTACTTTTAAGGGGTGGGGCTTATAAACCAAGGACATCACCTTATGTTTTTCAAGGTCTTGAAACTGAAGGTATAAACATCTTAAAAAAAGCTAAATCAAAATATGGTTTACCAATTGTTTCAGAAATTATGTCAGTTGAAAAAATTGATGAGTTTGTTGAAAATGTTGATGTGATTCAAATTGGTGCTAGAAATATGCAAAATTTTGATTTGCTAAAAAAAGTAGGTAAAACTAACAAGCCAATTCTTTTAAAAAGAGGTTTGTCAAATACTATTCAAGAATGGTTAATGAGTGCTGAATATATTTTAGCTAATGGTAATCCTAATGTAATTCTTTGCGAGAGAGGTATTAGAACTTTTGAAACTTTAACTAGAAATACTTTAGATTTGTCAGTAATTTCAATTGTTAAAAAATTATCACATTTACCAATTGTAATAGATCCATCACATGCTACAGGACACTGGGAACTTGTTGAAACAATTTCGCTTGCCTCAATTGTAGCAGGTTGTGACGGTTTGATAGTGGAAGTGCATAACAATCCTGAAAAGGCTTTGAGCGACGGGCAACAATCTTTGAAAATTGAAAAGTTTAAAACACTGGTTGAAAAAAGTAGAAAGTTAGCTCAATTTATTGGCAGGGATATATGATTTTAAAAGATAAGAACATTTTAATAGTAGGTTTGGGATTAATTGGTGGTAGTTACGCTAAGGGATTAAAAAGTAAAGGGTATAAAGTATTTGGGATAGATATTGATAAAGAAACTTTGAAGTATGCCCAGGAAAATGATTTTATTGATAATAAAAATCTAACGGAAAAGGAATTGCTTGTTCAAAGTGATATAATCATTTTGTCAGTATATCCAACTAAGATAGTAGATTTTCTAAATGAAAATCAAGTATATTTTAAAAAAAACTGCTTGATTACTGATACTAGTGGAGTGAAATCTTCTATAGTTAATTCGATTTTAGGAGTTTTAAGAGAGGACATTGATTTTGTATTCTCGCATCCTATGGCTGGAAAAGAGTCTAAAGGAATTTATAATGCTGACCCTAATACTTTTAAAGGCGCAAACTTTTTAATAACTCCAACTGATAAAAATAAAGCTGAGTCAATCGAAAGTATAAAAGAAATTGCAAGAATTTTAGAATTCAAGAATATTGAAATAGTTTCAATTGAAGAACATGATCGTATTATTAGTTTTTTGTCACAGTTAACACATGCAATTGCTGTTAGTTTAATGAATTCAAAAGAAAATAGTCATTTTATTAAATATACCGGAGATTCTTTTAGAGATTTAACTAGAATTGCTAAAATAAATGAAAACTTATGGTCTGAATTGTTTTTGTTAAATAAAGACTATTTGATTGATGATATCGATATCTTTATGTTAGAACTTGAAAATTTAAAAAATAAAATTGTTAATAATGATACAGAAGGCTTAAAAGAATTATTCATTAAAGCTACTAAAAGAAGAAAAGAATTTGATAAGTAACATGGTTATTTTTATAGCCATGTTTTTGTTTGATTTTTATTGTTTTTTTAGATATAATATAATTAATATCATTAGGAGGTAAGAATGGATAAATTTGTTATTATGACTGATAGTGCGAGCGATTTACCAAAAGAGATTTATGAAAAAAATAATATAATTGTTGAACCTTTTACAATAAGTATCAATGAAAAAGAAATTGTAGATGGAGGATTAGATGTTGTTGAGCTTTTTGCTTTAGCTGAAAAAGAAAAATCTATTCCTAAAACTGCAGCTGTTACACCTGCTAGATTTATTGAAACGTTTGAAAAAATTGCTAAGGCAGGTAAAAAAGCAGTTTATATAGGGTTAGGAAGTGGATTTTCTTCGACTTTTCAAAATGCATTGATTGCATCTGAAGAATTTAAAGAAAATATATATGTTGTTGATTCTGGTAATTTATCATCTGGTATTGGATTGTTATTATTAAAATTAATAAAATTTAGAGATGAAGGACTATCTGCAGAGGATAGTATTGCTAGAATTGAAAAATTAAAACCTTTGGTTAGAACTCAGTTTGCTATTAGTACATTGGAATACTTGCACAAAGGCGGTAGATGTAGTGGAACTGCTAGGTTTTTTGGAACGTTATTAAAAATATATCCAATAGTAAGAGTGGTAAACGGAAAGATGGAAGTGGCTAAAAAAGGTCGTGCAAAATTTGAAAATGCTCTTGATATTTTGCTTGATTATTTTAAAAGTGATGCTCAAGAAAACAATATTGATCAAGATTGTGTTATGATAACTCACCCTTTTGCGCCAGATGATGCTATATATCTTAAAAAGAGGTTAAATGCTTTAGGGGTTAAAAACATTTTAGAAACAAAAGCTGGTTGCACAATAGCTACTCATTGCGGGCTTAGAACTATTGGTATTTTATACATTTTAAAGCAATAAACCAAGATTACTTGGTTTTTTGTTTTGATAAAAAAGTTGACAAATAAAAATAGGTATAATATAATTTTTAAGGGTAAAAGGAGAATGAAATGGAAAATTTTGTAATTGTAACGGATAGTACTAGTGATTTACCAAAAGATATAAAAGATAAATATGGGATTGAAATAATTCCACTTTGTATAAATATTGGAGAAGATATTTATAAAGACGGAGTTGAGTTATCAACGATTGAGTTATTTGATTTAGCAGAAGAAAAGAAAACTTTACCTAAAACTTCAGCGATAGCACCAGCTGAATTTGCTGAAGTATTTAATAAGTACATCAGCCAAGGGAAAAAAGTTTTATTTATTGGAATTGGAAGTGGATTTTCAGCGACACTTCAAAATGCGTATATTGCACTTGAAGATTTCGAAAAAGATGTGTTTATTGTTGATTCTGAAAAATTAACTATTGGGACTGGGTTTGTAGTTTTAAAAGCTTGTGAAATGAGAGAAGCGGGTAAAACAGTAGAAGAAACAATCGAAGTATTAAATGATTATAGAAAAAAAGTAAGAACATATTTTGCTATTAGTACTTTAGAATATTTGCATAAAGGCGGTAGATGTAGTGGAACTGCTAGGTTATTTGGAGCGATGTTGAAAATATCTCCAATTATTAGAGTAGCAGAAAATCATATGGAAGTAGCTAAGAAGCCAAGAGGGAAATTTGAAAAAGCATTGGATGAACTTCTTAATTATTTAGATGAGGATTTAAAAGACAAAAATGTTGATCTTACAAGGATTGCTTTAATTTATCCCCATCCAAAAGCTCTTGAAGATGTTGAGTACATGAAAAAAGGTTTGTTAGAAAGAGGAATTAAAGATGTGCTAGTAACAACTGCAGGTTGCACTATTTCGACACACTGTGGTCCAAGAACAATTGGTCTTGCATATATGTTAAATAAATAAGTTAAAAACAAAGCTAAAAAGCTTTGTTTTTAATTTTAAGGTTTGTATAATTTTTAATATATGTTATAATTATTAATTAGTGGAGAAACTTATGGGTAAGTATATTTATTATAATTATGGCTTTTCAAAAGAGATTAAAGAAAAAATAAATTTCATTAAGCAAAGTGGCTTTGATGGTGTTTTTTTATTTTGTGATAGAAAAACTAATAAAAAGTTGGTTAACAACTTAAGAAATGAAAAATTAGAAATAGAAACTTTACATTTACCTTATAGATATATGTGCAATAATTTATGGGTTAAAGGAAAAAGGGGCGAAAAATATAAGGATGTAATTATAAAAGGAATAAAAAAAGCTAAAAGACTTGATATAAAAACAGTTATTATGCATATATCAAGTAGTGATTGCCCGCCTGCTTATAACAGTTTAGGACTTGAAAGAATAAATGAAATTTTAAAATATTGTGAAAAATATAATATAATATTGGCTTTAGAAAATCTAAGAAGATTAGATTATCTTGATTATATTTTGGAGAACTGTAATTCAAAAAAATTAAAATTTTGTTTCGATAGTGGGCATGCAAATGCTTTTACGAAAAATATAAACAATTTTAATTGGAATAAATATAAAGATAAATTACATTGCGTACATTTGCATGATAATAACGGGCTATGTGATGAGCACCTATTACCATTTACGGGTAATATAGATTGGAATAAATTAATGATTGATTTAAATAATATTAATTATTCTGGTAATTTGACATTAGAAGTTATACATAATTTTGATAAGGATAAAATTGGTAGTGAAAAAGATTTTATTGAAAAAGCATATAAAGCTATTTCAAAATTAGAGGAGATGAAAAAGAATGGTTGAACTATTAGCACCTGCTGGTGATTACCAATCTTATAAAGTTGCTCTTTTCTCAGGCGCAGATGCTATTTACTTAGCAGGTAAAAAATTCGGAGCTAGAGCTAATGCATCTAATTTTACAAATGAGGAAATTAAAGAAATAATTAAAGAAGCTCATTTTTATGATGTTAAAATTTATATAACTATAAATACGATTTGTTATGATGAAGAAATTTCTGAGGTTATTGAGTTCATAGATTTTTTATATCTAGCAGGGGTTGATGCAATTATTATTCAAGATTTAGGTCTTATTAATATAATTAGGAAAAGGTATCCTGATTTAGATATCCATGCTTCGACTCAACTGAACGTTCATAGTGTGAGGCAAGCTCAGTTTTTAAAAGATTTAGGAGTTAAAAGGATAATTCTTGCTAGAGAACTAGAACTTAATGAGATAAAAGAAATAATTGAAAAAGTAAAAATTGAAGTTGAAGTATTTGTTCATGGAGCTTTATGTTATTCATATTCAGGCAACTGTTATTTTAGTAGTATTGTTGGAAAGCGTAGTGGCAATAGGGGGGCTTGTGCTCAACCTTGTAGAATGCTTTATGAATACGAAAATGAAAAAAGTTATTTAATGAGCATGAAAGATTTAAATACACTTGAATATATTAATAAGCTTTGTGAGATTAATGTAACATCTTTTAAAATAGAAGGACGCCTTAGGAAAAGTGAATACGTATATGTAGTAGTAAATAGTTATAAAATGGCTCTTGATGCCTATTACAACAAAAAACATTTTGATTTAAAATACCACCAAAGCGAATTGCAAAAAGTATTTAGTAGAGGTTTTACAAAAGGTAATCTTTTTAAAGATGATAAAAAAATTAATTTTGAAAACCCTAGGCATATTGGTCAAAAAGTTGGTGAAGTAGTTAAAACAATAGGTGATTTTATATTTATTAAGTTTTATGAAAAGGTAAATAATAAAGATGCGCTTAGAATTGTTACACTTCAAGAAGAAGATGCTTTAATTATTAATGATGAAAATATTGAAAAAAAAATAGATATTGATAGAGTTGTAAAATTTAAAGCTCATAATAAAAATTTATTAGGTGGAATGGTTTATAAAACTTCTGATTATAATCAAACAAAAAAAATGATTGAATTATTGAATCAAAAAAAGTTAGTTAAAATATCAGGTTTAATATTTTTAGAAGATGATTATCTTTGTTTAGAGGTTACTGATGGAAAAAATATTGTAAAAGAAAAAAGTACAGAAAAAGTAAAAAACTCAGATACACTTGATTTTTTAGATCGAATAATTCAACAAGTAAATAAGAGCCAAAGTTATAATTTTTTGTTTGAAGAGCTTAAAATGGGCATAGACCGCCCTATATTCTTGTCTATTAGCGAAATCAACGAATTAAGAAGAAGAGTACTCGAAAAACTAAAAACGATTAGAGAGCAAAAATATAATAGAAAAATTGTTGCTGAGTATAGATTCAATAATTTACCAATAAATGATAAGGGGATAGAATTAGAGTTTGTTGCTTATACTATAGAACAATTAAAAGCTTTAAATGATATTTCAGCAAAAACTGTTTATGTACCATATGATTTATATGAAAAATATAAAGATGATTTTAAAAATTTAAATTTATTATATTTAGAAGAAAGAATTTATACAAATAGAGAAATAGACCCACAAAAAACTTTAATGCAAGTTTTATCAAAGAATAAATTTTTAATGTCTAGTGTTTATTTAAATGTTGCAAATATTTATTCTGTTAATCTTTTACATGATTTGGGAGTTAATAAAGTAGGGCTTTCAATCGAATTAAGCAAAAAACAAATTTTTAATTTAATTAAAAATTACCAAAAAGAGTTTAATCAAAGCCCTTCGTTAGCTGTTATGGTCTATGGTAGATACACGCTAATGGTAACTAAAAATTGTTTTATAAAAGAAAAAAATGGTTGTGCTAAATGTGAAAAAAGTTTTTATATTAAGGACAGAATGAAAAATCAATTCCCAGTGATTAAAAGACCAGACTGTAGTATTGAAATTCTTAATTCAAAAAGAATATGTTTGTTAAATAATATTAAAGAAATGCAAGAAAATGGAATTAAGACTTTTTTAGTTTATTTTACGATTGAAGATTATCAAGAAACATATTCTATTGCAAACAGTTATAAAAAGGTTTTTGAAGGTGAAAATTGTGATTTAGATTTAGAAGATATAACTTTTGGATATTATAATTTATAACTAGCAAACTTTTCATTGTTTTTTTTAATCAAATATTATATAATATTACCTAGAGTATGTATATATAAGGAGGCCAAAATGAAAGAATACAAAGCTGATTCGATTAGAAACATTGCTATATTAGGACATATGGGCTGCGGTAAAACATCTTTATGTGAGTCAATTCTATATGTTAGTAAAGCAATTGAAAAAAAGGGAGAAGTAGAGCGAAAAAATACTGTTGGCGACTTTCTTCCAGAAGAACAAAACAGGCAAACTACGTTAAGTTCTAGTTTGATTCCTGTTGAGTGGAAAAATACAAAAATTAATTTTTTAGACACTCCTGGATCTGAAGAATTCATAGGAGAATTAAGTAATGTACTAAGTGTTGTAGATGGAGCTATAGTATTAGTTGATTCTTCAAAAGGAGCTGAAATTGGTACTGAAAGAGTATGGGCTGAATTAGCAAAAAGAAACATACCTGTAGTAGTAGCAATAAATAAATTAGAAAAAGAAAACATTAAATACAATGATGTTTTAGATACTATCACTAGTAAATTAGATAAAAAAGCAACTCAATTTTTTATTCCTTTTGGAGTTAGTGAAAATTTTAAAGGTTATGTTGATGTTGTTTCAAAAAAAGCTTTTGCATATGATAATGGTAGTCAAACAATAGCAAGTATTCCGTCGGATTTAGAGGCACAAGTTAGCGAAATTAACAGTAATATTATTGAAGCTGTTGCTGAAACAAGTGAAGAATTGCTTGAAAAATATTTTGGTGGTGAAGAATTATCAGCAGAAGAAATTGCAAAAGGTTTAAAAAATAGTTTAAAAAATCGTGATATATTCCCAATTTTTACAATTTCTGGTTTAAAAAATATTGCAATTGAAGGCTTATTAGATGCAATAGTTGACTATATGCCAGCAGCAAATGAATTTGTAAAAGAAGGTACTAATCCAAAAGACAATACAAAAGTTACTAAAAGCACAAATGATGTAAGTTTAGCAGCTTTAGCTTTTAAAACAACTATTGATGCTTTTGTTGGTACAATTACAATGTTTAGGGTTTACTCAGGTACTGTTAAAACAGCTCAAGAAGTTTTTTTACCAGAAACAGATTCATCGGTAAAAATGCCACAAATTTTTACTTTAATGGGGAAAACTCAAATTCCACTTGAAACTGTTAATGCTGGAGATATTGCAGCAGTTGCAAAATTATCAGAAATAACAACTAATATAAGTTTCTGTGATAAAAAAGACCCAGTTATATTTGAGAAGATATCTTATCCTACACCAACTATTTATATTGCTATTGCTCCAAAAAATAAACAGGATGAAGATAAAATTTCTAGTTCACTTCAAAAAATCCAACTTGAAGATGCTAGTTTCGAAATCAAGAGAAATGCAGAAACTGCTCAAATGTTACTAGGTGGTCAAGGCATGACGCATTTAGGATATATTATTGAAAAAATGCGTAATATGTTCAAAGTTGAGCTTGAAACTTCAGATCCAAAAATCGTTTATAGAGAAACAATCAAAGCGAAGGGCGAAGCTCAAGGAAGACATAAAAAGCAATCAGGTGGAGCTGGACAATTTGGAGATGTTTGGATTAGATTTGAACCTACCCAAGAAGAGTTTGTATTTACTGAAGAAGTTTTTGGTGGATCTGTACCTAGAAATTATTTTCCTGCGGTTGAAAAAGGCTTGAGAGAAGCTATGAAACACGGACCTCTTGCAGGTTTTCCTGTTATTGGTGTAAAAGCTACTTTATATGATGGATCTTACCATCCGGTTGATTCTAATGAATTATCGTTTGTTTTAGCTGCCCAACTTGCTTTTAAAGAAGCATGTAAAAGTATAAAACCTTCTATTTTAGAACCAATTATGAAACTTAACATTATTGTAAAAGATGAATATTTGGGTGCTATAATGGGTGATGTAACAAAAAGAAGAGGTAGAGTATTAGGAACTGAACCGCTTGAAAATGGATGGCAAGAAGTTGTTGCTGAAGTTCCTGAAAGTGAAATTATTAAATATACAACTGATTTAAAGGCTTTAACTCAAGGAAGTGGACGCTTTAGTAGAAGTTTCTTAAGATTCGAAGAAGTAAGAGACGATAGTCTAGTATCAAAAATTATTAATGAATACAAAAAACAATAAGGATTTGGGCTAATTTATTAGCCCTTTTTAAAATAATGATTATAAAATATATAGTAGAAGAAGATAATATTTTAATAAAAGAATATTTAAAAAGCAAAAAACTTTCTAGCAATTTTTTGAAAAAAGTAAAATTGTATGGGGAATTTAGATTAAATCAACAATTGGTTAAAAACTATCATCCTCTTAAAAAAGGTGATATTTTAGAACTTCTTTTAGAAGAAGAATTGAATCAAGAAGTTCAAGCTAAAAAAATTGACTTAAATATATTATATGAAGATGAGTGGTTAATGGTGATTTCTAAACCAAGAGATTTGGCTTGCCAACCTACTAGAAAACATCTATCAGATAATGTAATTAGCGCTATTAAGTATTATTTTTTAGAAAATAACATAACAAGTAATATTCACATAGTAAATAGACTTGATTATAGCACTACCGGTTTGATGATTATTGCTAAATGTGGGTTTATACATAATGCATTAAAACAAAAACAAATGACAAGAAAATATATAGCTTTAGTTGAGGGCTATTTAAATGATAAAAAAGGTATCATTGATTTGCCAATTGGTAGGGATAATGAAATAAGTATAAAAAGAAAAATTAGTGAAAAAGGTAAGAATGCAATTACTGAATATGTAGTTTTAGAAGAATCTGATAATACATCTTATTTGTTATTAAAACTTCATACTGGAAGAACGCACCAAATAAGATTGCATTTATCACATATGGGTTTTTCAATAGTAGGTGATGGATTATATGGAAAAGAATCAGGAGAATTAAAATTGCATTGTTGTTATTTAGAATTTATGCATCCTGTTTTAGAAAAAATGATAGTTTTAGAGGAAAATCCTATATGGTATCAATCAAGCATTAATTATAAATTAATATGAAAATATAATCATTGAAAAAAAGACATATTTTTCATATAATAATAATAGTAGGTAGAAAAATGAGAAAAAAAGCATTTATTTTATTATTAATAATCATTGTGATTAACTTAGTTGCAACAAGTGCATATAGTAGTTATTTAACTTATAATGTTACTGTTGAAGCTTTTTTTGATGATTACAATCATATTGTAGTTGATAGTTTAAATGTTAAATATAAAACGAATGTTTCTCTAATGGAAAATTGTGATTTAGATTTTACGAATTATGAATTTAAGTATTGGCTAATTGATGATTACATAGTATCTCAAGACATGAATTATGAAATCGAGATAACAAAAAATACAAAAGCTACAGCTATATATAAACCAAGTGATAAAATCGTTGTTGTTTTTGTAGATGACAATAATTATGTATTACAAGTTGCATATTTTGACTCGGGTGATACTTTTGAACAAGATGATTATTATGACGAAAGACTTTTGAGTAAAGTAGGGTATAGATTTAGTGACTGGTATTTAAATGATGAAGTATTTGAAGCTTCAGTTTTAACATCAGATATAATAATTAAGGCAGCTTATAAGCCTCTGGATAAAAGAAATCCTTATAGATTAGTAGTATTTGGAGGCAATATTCCATCTGGACAAAGTTATTATCCTTTTGGTCAAATAGTAACTATAGTTGCTGATGATGATCCGATAGATAAAGAGTTTATTTATTGGGTTGATGAATTTGGCAACATAGTTTCACCGAGTCGTAGATTTAGATTTATGATAATTAATGATATTAGACTTACAGCTGTTTTTGGAGATGTTGGGTCTAGAGTAGAAGAACCATTTATAAACATTAATGTAGTGACTAGCGTAATAGAGGCGAAAAAAATATCTTATGTGAATCAATTTTATTTCCCACTTAATAGTAACTTTCAGTTTATTGAAGTTGGGATGTTAATGCTTAAAACTAATGAGAATGTAGATATTAATTTGCTTGAATTTGATTCTAGTTTTAGAGTAAAGGATCCAAGGGTAGTTAGAGGTAGTGCTTTATCGATTTCGCCATATAATGAATTTTTAATGTCTAAAGTTAATGTGGAGATAGATGATATTTGGTATGGAAGAAGTTATATAATATATGAAGAAGTGGGAATTATAAAAGTTAAATACAGTTTAATTATGATTAAAGTAAAAGAAATAAGTGGAGGCAAAGAGATTCTATGAAAAAACTTATTTTTATACTTATGATTTTTTTATTAACTGCTTGTACAAAAGAGGTTTCCACGAAAGTTCTAGATATTCCGGTTAATGTTTTAATTGAAGATCATATTGTTTATTGGGACGAAGTACTTGATGCTAGTAAATATACTTTGGAAATTAACGGCATTTTATATGATTCTACTAAAAATAGTTTTGATTTAACTGTTTTGGGAGAAGGAGAATATAGTTTTAGAATTAAAGCCAGAAATGCATCTGATATTGATTCTGAATATTCAAGTTTTTATACTCATAGTATCAACAGTCTTGTTTTAGAAATCCCTAAAAATTTAATAATTGAAAACCAAAATTTAGTTTGGGATGAAGTTGATAATGCAACAGGGTATAGATTAGTAATCAATAATGAAATTTATAATATTGAAACTAATTATTATGATCTTAGTTTGCTTGACTGTGTAAATTGTGGTATAATGATAAAAAGTTTATCAGAAAGCCGATATAAAGATTCAGATTATTCTGCAATCATTTATTTCGATAAAACGTATGTTAATGATGAAGCGTCTCAAGTTTTATTTGATAAGGCTAGCGAAAATGATTTAATAATACCAATTGAGGGTAGTTTTATTATATCTATAGACGGGACTGAATTGGATAACCAAGATTATGAGACGGGTAATAACATTATTTTAAAAAATATATTTTTAAAAAGTATAATTAGTGAAAATCAACTATTAAGAATTAGTGGCAACGATCAATCTTATCAAATAACTGTGAATATAATAGATTCTAGAGTACCATTTATTACTTCAAATTATGAATTTAATTATGAACAAAATGATATAATATTAGAATTTAATATATTTGATGGAAATATTGAAAGCATTTCAGGCCATAATATTACTGAGACTGATTACATAATATATAATAATATAGTAACAATTAAAAAAGAATTTATTGAATCGATAAATTTAGAAAATATTTTTTTAGCGTATAAAGTAAGAAATGCTAACAATCTATCTTTTGGATTTATATTAATAAGAAATGGAGAGACAAATGAATAATGCTAGTGTTAACCAAGAAAAAGAATTTACTTTAGAAGATATTTTTTCGAGAATTAAGCAAAATCTTATAGTTATTATTTTGATTTTTGTAATAACTGTAGGCTTAGGAATAATTATTACAAAATTTGGAATGACACCATATTATGAAGGTGCTTGTATAATGAGTGTTGAAAATCAAACGATGTCAACTAATACAGCTACAATTGCTAATGAACTAATTGATAGATTATCTACACAAACAAAATACGAAAGTTTTTTGCAAAGTATAAAAGATCAAGCAAGCGATGAGTATATGGTTAATCGTAGTATTAGCAGTTTAAGGCAATCTATTACTATAAAGAAGGCTTCAGCTGATACAATTTTTAGTATAGTCTACAAAGATATAGATCCTGTTGTTGCTAGAGATGTTTGCAATTTGATGGCTGAAGAAATAAAGATAAGAGTAAATGAGGAATTTTCAGAAGAGGAAAGTAGTATTTATTCATCTTGGGCATATCAATATGCAACAGTAAAAATAGAAAATCTAGCAACTTTACCTACGGCACCTGCAGGCCCTAATATAATTTTAAACATTTTTATTAGTTTTGTTGTCGCTACTTTTTTAGCTTTAGCTTTTATTGTATTAAAAAGTATTTTAAGTATGAAGTTTACATCTAGTACTGAAGTAAAAGAAATAACTGGAATAGACGTAATTACAAGAATTTTGAGTTTTAAGAAAGATAAAGCTGCTGAATCAATAAAAAAATTCGAGTTTATTGTAAAAGAAAATCCTGACAGTGTAAATGCTGAAAGATATAGGAAAATACCATTTAAATTAGTTTCTTCAGTTGATAAGAATTTAAATGTAATCCAAGTTACATCTTCAATTCAAGGTGAATTTAAAACTACAACAGCAGTTAATTTAGCTCTAGCGCTTAATGAGTTTGAAAATAAGAAAATTCTAATAATTGATATGGATTTGAGACGACCAGAAATGCATAATGTTTTTGAATTAGATAACCTAAAAGGTTTTTCAAATTATGTCTTAGGTGAAGCAAAGTTAAATGAAATTGTTAAAAAAACTGATAAAGGAATAGATGTGATTACCAGTGGTAAAAAAATCGAATTATCACATGTGTTGGTTTCCAATCCAAAAGTAAAAGAAATGATAGAAGAATTAAAGAAGAGTTATGATGCTATTATTCTTGATTGTCCGCCAATTCTAGCAGTTAATGATGCTTTGATTATTTCAAAATATGCTGATGAAACGGTATTTGTTTTAAATCAAAAAAGAGTTAACAAAAAAGAAGTGATTGATGCAATTAATATTTTAAAATCTGAAAATATTAAAATTGCAGGTATCGTAATGAATAATGTAGTCTTAGATAAAAAAGAACGTTATTACTCATATGAATACAAGTAAAGCTGGGCAAGGTAGATATAATGGCTGATAGAAAAATGATAGTAGTAGACTTAGATGGTACATTAGTTACTGGATTTTCAAACAATGATAAAAAGTCTTTAGATTTGCTTAAAAAAATGGCTAAACAACATATAGTAGTAATTGCTACTGGTAGGCCTTATAGATCTAGTGAGTTTTATTATAAATACCTTGAATTAGATACTCCTATTATCAACTACAACGGAGCCTATGTTCATCATCCTAATGACTTAAAATTCAATTCAATTTCAAAAACAATTCCAAGACAACATATTATCCAAATTATTGAAGATAATCAAGAAATATTGAGAAATGTTTTTTGTGAAATTAAAGATGATATATTTTTATGGAAATATGATTTGCAAATAAAGAATTATTTGCATTTAGA
>JAQUUM010000126.1 GCA_028693885.1 Bacilli bacterium | reverse complement strand
GTTTTCAATTATTGCTAATAGAGGTTGTTTTGGTGGTTGTCATTTTTGTGCTCTAACAATGCATCAAGGAAGAATAATTCAATCAAGAAGTAAAGACTCGATCGTAAATGAAGCACTTTTAATTACATCTATGGAAGACTTTAAAGGATATATTCATGATGTTGGTGGACCTACAGCTAATTTTTATAATAAAGCTTGTAGTAAACAAGAAGAATTTGGAGCTTGCGTTAACAAGCCATGTATTGGTTTTACACCTTGTGAAAAACTAGAAGTAAGTCATAAAGAATATTTAGATATTTTAAGAACTCTAAGAAATATGAAAAACGTAAAAAAAGTATTTATTAGAAGTGGCTTAAGATATGATTATATAATGTATGATAAAAATAAAGAATTTTTTGAAGAATTAGTTGAGCATCATATATCAGGACAATTAAAAGTTGCACCAGAACATATTGATGATGAAGTATTAGTTAGAATGGGTAAACCTTCAAGAAAACTATATGATGCTTTTGTAAAAGAATATCATGAATTAAATGAGAAGTTTAATAAAAAACAATTCTTAGTTCCTTATTTGATTTCAAGTCACCCAGGGTCAACTCTTGAATCAGCGATTAAACTAGCACTGTATTTAAAAAATACTAATTATCGTCCTGAACAAGTTCAAGATTTCTATCCAACACCAGGAACTGCATCTACTTGCATGTATTATACAGAGATGGATCCATTTTTAAAAGACAAAGTATATGTTACAAAATCAAATCATGAAAAGGCAATGCAAAGAGCTTTATTACAATATTATTTACCTCAAAACTATGAGTTAGTAAAAGAAGCTTTAATTAAATCGAATCGTAGTGATTTGATAGGTGATAAGCCTAATTGCTTAATTAGATATAAAAAAGATAGTAATAACAATAGAAAACACTATAGAAAGAGTGTTTAAAAAAAATAGTTGTTTAAACAATAAAATAAAAGATAAAAATAATTGACACCCCCTTTTTCTTATGTTAAACTATCGTTGTTATAAGGTGAAGTATTCACTAACTTCATCGGTGGTAATGTGGCATATGTCAACGAGCCCATGTTAAATAAGTTCTGGTGAGATTCCGGAGCCGTCGGTAAAATCCGCAATTTAATAGGTTATTGATATATGTTAGTATTATCTAAAGTTTCTAACTATAATTATCTTTTAAAAACCTATTAAACCTAATTTACGTTAGGTTTTTTATATTCTAAAATAATTTTTTAAGGAGAAAAAGGGACATGGAGTTATACGGTTTTAACAATCTTACAAAAACATTAAGTTTTAATATTTTCGATATTTGTTATGCGAAAACAAAAAGAGAGCACCTAGATTATATTGCTTATATTGATGAGCAATATAATAGCGAAAGACTAACAGCAATTCTTTGTAAGGTTTCAGAATTAATAGGAGCAAAGATTTTAAATATATCTAAACAAGATTACGAGCCTCAAGGAGCGAGTGTTAATTTATTGCTAGTTGAAGAACCGATTGATGAAAAATTGGTTGACAAGTCATGCAATATGGGCAAAGATTTTGATAAATACTTAATGGGACATTTAGATAAAAGCCATATAACTGTTCATACTTATCCTGAATATAATCCAGCAAATAACATTTCAACTTTTAGAGTTGATATTGATGTATCTACGTGTGGTACAATTTCACCACTTAGTACTCTAGATTTTTTAATTGGTAGTTTTGATTCAGATATTATTACAATTGATTATAGAGTTAGAGGTTTTACAAGAGATAATGAAGGTAAGAAGCATTTCTTAGATCATTCAATTACTTCAATTCAAGACTACATTAGTAATGATACTTTGAAAATTTATGATGCGATTGATGTTAATGTTTATCAATCTAACATTTTTCATACAAAAATGTTAATTAAAGATATTAACTTACAACATTATTTATTTAATACAGACGTTTATGAATTAGATCCAAAAGTAAGATTAGAAATCACTAATAGTTTAAGAAAAGAAATGATAGAGATTTTTAGTGGTAGGAATATATATTAGAGGGAAAAAATGATAGATCAAACAAAAGCGCCTATATATGAGGCATTAAAAGCACACCAACAAAATCGTGTGGTACCATTTGATGTACCTAGTCATAAAGGTGGAAGAGGAAACCAAGAACTAACAGATTTTTTAGGAATTAACTGCATGAAAGCAGATGTTAATTCGATGAAGAATGTAGATAGTTTATGTCACCCTACTTCAGTTATTAAAGAAGCTGAGGAATTAGCAGCTGATGCTTTTAAAGCTCATCATGCATTTTTTATGGTCAATGGAACAACATCAGCGGTTCAAACTATGATTATGAGTACTTGTAAACAAGGTGAAAAAATAATTTTACCGAGGAATGTTCACAGAAGTGCAATAAATGCTTTGGTTGTTTGTGGGGCGGTGCCTGTATATATTAATCCTGGTGTTAGTAAAGAGTTAGGGATTTCACTAGGAATGAATATGGATGATGTAGAAAAAACAATTTTAGAAAATCCTGATGCTAAAGCAATATTTGTTAATAATCCAACATATTATGGAATATGTTCTGATTTAAAATCAATCGTTGAATTAGCACACAAACATAATATAAAAGTTTTAGTCGATGAAGCTCATGGAACTCACTTTTATTTTGGTGATAACTTGCCTATCTCAGCTATGGCAGCAAAAGCTGATATGGCTGCGGTAAGTATGCATAAAACTGGTAACTCTCTAACTCAAAGTTCTTTTTTATTGTGTGGAGAAAATATTGATTATACTTATGTTAGACAAATCATTAATCTAACTCAAACTACGAGTGGTTCTTATTTATTATTATCATCACTTGATCTAGCAAGAAAACATATGGTAGCAAGTGGTAAAGCAATGCTTAAAAAGACTTTAGATAATGTTAATTATGCAAGAGAAGAAGTTAATAAAATTGGTGGTTTTTGGGCATTTGGAATGGATATAGTAGATAAGAAAAATGTATTTGATTTTGATATGACTAAATTATCAGTTCACACAAGAGCCATGGGACTTGCAGGAATTGAAGTTTATGACATTTTAAGGGATGAATATGGAATCCAAATTGAATTTGGAGATATTGGTAACATCCTTGCAATTATCTCATCAGGAGATAGAGCTTTAGAAATTGAAAGATTAATTGCTGCTTTATCAGAAATCAAAAGACGTTATGGGAAAGATCCTATTGGACTTTTTGATCATGAATATATTAATCCATTACCAGTAATGAGCCCACAAAAAGCTTTTTATGGTAAAAAGAAAAAAGTTAGTATTAAAGAAAGTTATGGAAAAATTGCAGGAGAATTCTTAATGAGTTATCCTCCGGGGATTCCTATCTTAGCCCCAGGTGAAGTAATTACAGCTGAAATCATTAATTATATAATGTATGCGAAAGATAAGGGTTGTTTAATTATAGGACCGCAAGATATGGAAATAGAAAAAATAAATATAGTAGAGGAATAAAAATGGAACTTTGGTTTTCAGAACAACATAGTGATACTGCTAAATTCAGTATGAAGATAAAAGAACACTTATGCAGCAAAAAATCAGAATATCAAAAAATTGATGTTTTAGATACTTATGATTTTGGAAGAATTTTAGTGCTTGATGGTGTTTTAATGATTACAGAAAAAGATGAATTTGTTTACCATGAAATGGTAACGCATATTCCTATGGCTGTTAATCCTAAAATTGAAAAAGTATTATTAATAGGTGCAGGTGATGGTGGGACTGTTAGTCAACTTATAAAATATAAATCAATCAAAGAAATAACAATGATTGAAATAGATGAAGAAGTAGTTAATAAATGCATTGAATATTTTCCTAATCTTACACAAGGTTTTAAAGATGAAAGAGTTACTATTAAATTTGAAGATGGTTTAAAAGCTGTTAGGAAAATAAACAATTACTATGATTTGATTATAGTTGATTCAACTGATCCGTTTGGACCAGGAGAAGGACTTTTTGCAAAAGAGTTTTATGGAAATTGTTATAATGCTTTAAATGAAAATGGGATTTTAATTAATCAACATGAAAGTCCGTTTTATAATCAATACAAAGATATGGTTACTAAAATGCACCAAAGAA